>CAMGGA010000049.1 GCA_946055515.1 uncultured Bacteroidales bacterium | reverse complement strand
TTCACCTTCAGTTCCTTTTCGATGTTGCGGAGCTGCTTGGCGGAGAGTTCGTCGTCGAAAATCACCATGCCCACCTCGCGTTCGGCGTCTTCCTCCGCCACGATGTAGGCACGGATTTCCTCCAGCTTGCCCTTCCCGACGTACGTCACCGAGGAAGGGCCGTCGAGGCGCTGCGTGAACCGCTTTACGGCCACGGCGCCCGCCGTTTCGGCGAGGAAAGCCAGTTCGTCGAGGTATTCCTGCGTCTGGCGTTCCGTCTGGTTTTTGGTGATGAGGCCCACGAGCACGGCGGTCTCGGTGCGGGCCTCTGACTGTATGAATTCTTTCATTGCAATGTAGATACTAAGGATTGGTAATGGATTTTCCCTTCAGCCATGCCACCATTTCGCCGGCCGCACGCTGCGGGGCGCCGGGTTCGCCCAGGCGTTCCCTCATTTCGGCATAGCCCCGGAGCATCGCCTCGCGGCCCTGTCCGCCGGGGAGAAGGCGGAGGAGTTCCTCGCGCACGCGGCGGGGGCACATTTCGGCGGCGACCAGTTCCTTCACCACCTCGCGTCCGGCGATGAGATTGACCAGGGAGATGAAAGGCACCTTCAGCAGCAGCGGGCGCAGGCGTGCCACAATCCAGCCGCAGCGCATGTAGTAGCAGACCACCTGCGGTACGCCGAAGAGCGCCGTTTCGAGGGTGGCCGTGCCGCTCGTGACGAGGGCGGCCGTGGCGCGGGAGAGCAGGCCGAAGGTGTCGTTCTCCACGAGGCGGGCCCGTTCGGCAGGGAAGCCCGAGCGGCGCAGGATGTCGAGGTAGAAATCCTTCGGCATGGAGGGCGCTACGGCGATGCAGGCCTCCCAGGGAGCGCCGGGCGCGCTGCAGAGCGGGGCTGCCGCCTGGAGCATCCGGCTGAGATTGTCGGAGATTTCGGCGCGGCGCGAGCCCGGCAGCAGGGCCAGCGTGTGGCCGTCGGGGGCGGGGAGCCCGTGGGTGCGCTGGTAGGCCGCCACCTCGTCGACCGAGGGGTTGCCGACGTAGGAGATGGGGTAGCGGTGCTTTCCCTCGAAGAAGTCCACCTCGAAGGGGAGGATGGAGAACAAGCGGTCCACGTGGCGGCGGATGGCGGCGATGCGGTGCTCCTTCCACGCCCAGATTTTCGGCGCAATGTAGTAGAACACCGGGCAGAGCGCATGCTGCTTCACGAACTTCGCCATCTTCAGGTTGAAGCCCGGGTAGTCCACGAGGATGACCGCGTCGGGTCGCCACGCGTCGATGGCTTCGCGGCAGCGCTTCATGCCCCGTAGGATGGTGGGCAGGTGGAGCGCCACCTGGAGGAAGCCCATGTAGGCGAGCGACTCGTAGTGGCAGAGCAGCTCGCCGCCCACGGCCGCCATCCGGTTGCCCCCGAAGAAGCGGAACTGCGCTTCGGGGTCGGCGGCGCGGAGTTCGCGCATGAGGTGCGAGGCGTGGAGGTCGCCGCTGGCTTCGCCGGCAATCAGAAAGTATTTCATGGGCAAATCATTGTCGGTCCGTAAACACGTCTTTCAGTTGCGTGAGCAGTTCGGTAGCCGTGACGTCGAGCTGTGTGGGCGTGATGGCCACGAAGTCGTGGGCCAGTGCCCAGCGGTCGGTGTCGTCCGCCTCCGGTTCGAGGTTCACGCTTTCGCCCACGAGCCAGAAGTATTCGCCTCCCCAGGGGTGCGTGCGGCGTTCCACCTCGCGCTGCCAGCGCGTGTGGGCCATGCGGCAGAGCCTTACCCCGCGGAATTCGGGGGCGAGGGGGAAGTTCACGTTGAGGCAGGTGAAGGGCGGCAGTTTCGCCTTCATGGTCTTCAGGGCGAAGTCCGCCAGGTAGGGCAGCAGCGGGGCAAAGTCCGCGTCGGCCCGGTGGTCGCAGAGCGAGAAGGCGATGGAGGGGTAGCCCTGGAGCGCGCCCTCGATGGCCACGCCCATGGTGCCCGAATAGTGGGCGTTGACGGAGGAATTGTCGCCGTGGTTGATGCCGCCCACGATGAGGTCCGGCTTACGGTCGGGGAAAAGGTTGAGCGCCATCTTCACGCAGTCGGTGGGCGTGCCCGAGCAGGCGCAGACGGTGAGTCCCTCCTCTTCGCGCACCCGGCGGTAGGTCAGGGGGCGCGAAGAGGTGATGGAGCAGCCGAAGCCCGAGCGCGGGCCGTCGGGGGCCATGACCAGAAGGTCGGCGTGGGGGCGGAGGGCTTCGATGAGGAACTGGAGACCGGGCGCTGAGACGCCGTCGTCGTTGGAGAGGATGAAATAGGGACGCATCGGGAGAAAAAGAAGGTTCGACTGTTGAATGAAAACTCCCGCCCCGCGAGGGCAGGGCAGGGCCCAATGAAAACTTTAAGGGAGGCAAAAGTACAAAAAATAGTTTAGCGATGGGGAAATCACCGTTTTTTTCGTACTTTTGCCACGCTAATTGTGTAGACTTCCGCCGGAAACGGCTGTGTTTGCGGCACTCATTCCCCGGTACGCCCCTGGCGGCTGCGGCGGAGAAGGCCGGCAGCGCACAGGCCGCGGGCGGGAGACGCTACGTTTATTATTCATTCAACAACCTCAGAATGGGCAAGATTATTGCTTTGGCCAATCAGAAAGGCGGTGTGGGCAAGACCACCACTTCGATGAACCTGGCCGCTTCGTTGGCTACGCTCGAAAAGAAAGTGCTGCTCATCGACGCCGACTCGCAGGCAAACGCCTCCTCGGGCCTCGGTGTGGATTTGAGCAAGGTGGACTGCTCGATCTACGAGTGCGTCATCAACGGCGTAGACGTACACGAGGCTATCTATACGACCGACATTGAGCGCTTGGACGTGATTCCGTCCAACATCAACCTGGTCGGCGCAGAAGTAGAGATGCTGAACTTTGAGGGACGCGAACGCATCATCAAGAACATGCTCGCCCCGCTCCACAACGAATACGACTACATTCTCATAGACTGCTCGCCCTCGCTGGGACTCATCACGGTGAATGCGCTGACGGCGGCCAACTCGGTGATTATCCCCGTGCAGTGCGAGTACTTCGCGCTGGAGGGAATTTCCAAGTTGCTCAACACCATCAAGATCGTGAAGCGCAAGCTCAACCCCGAGCTGGAAATCGAGGGCTTCCTCCTGACGATGTACGACAGCCGCCTGCGCCTGGCCAACCAAATCTACGACGAGGTGAAACGCCACTTCCAGGAACTCGTGTTCAAGACGGTTATCCAGCGCAACGTGAAGCTCAGCGAGGCACCCAGCCACGGATTGCCCGCCATCCTCTACGACGCGGACTCGACTGGCGCAAAGAACCACCTGGCCCTGGCCAAGGAAATCATCAACAAGAACAAGGCATAGCGACCGCACGCTCCGGCCTGCCGCCCGCAGGGGCCCGCAGGCCGTGGCCTATACGACAACTTCATAAACATGGTAGCGCATAAGAAATTTCCCGCACTGGGCCGCGGACTCGACGCCCTCATCTCTACCGAGGAGGAACTCCACACGAGTGGCTCGTCGAGCATCAGCGAAGTGCCCGTGTTTAAAATAAAGGCTAACCCCAACCAGCCGCGCCGCGAGTTCTCGACCGAGGCGCTGCAGGAACTGGCGGAAAGCATTCGCCAAATCGGCATCATCCAGCCCATCACGCTCCGCCTCATGGAGGACGGCACGTACCAGATCATCGCGGGCGAACGCCGCTGGCGCGCTTCGCAGATGGCGGGGCTCACGAGCATCCCGGCCTACGTGCGCACGGCCGACGACGAGAACATGATGCAGATGGCCCTCGTGGAGAATATCCAGCGCGAGGACCTCAATGCCATCGAGATTGCACTGGCTTACCAGAACCTGATCGAGCAGTACAACCTCACGCAGGACAAGCTCTCGGAAAAGGTGGGCAAGAACCGCGCGACCATCGCCAACTATCTCCGACTGCTGAAGCTGCCCGCACAGGTGCAGGTGGCGCTCCAGAACAAGGAGGTGGACCAGGGCCATGCCCGCGCCCTGCTCGGACTGGACAAGCCTTCGCTCCAGGTGAAGCTCTTCAACGAAATCAAGGAGAAGGGCTACTCGGTGCGCCAGGTGGAGGAGATGGTCAAGGCGCTCAACAACGGCGAAACACTCAAGAGCGGACGCCGCACGCTGAAGCCCACGGGCAAGAAGCTCCCCGAAGAATATGCCGAACTCCAGGGACGGCTGCGCGACATGTTCAGCACCAAGGTGCAGATGACGTGCTCCGGACAGGGCAAGGGCAAAATCACCATTCCTTTCGCCTCGGAAGAGGAACTGGAACGCATTATCACCACGCTCGACCGCATTTAACCGGCCCGCAGCGGCGTTTCCCTTAGAGATTATGGCGGCTTTGAAGAATTGGCACTGTATCTGGCGCATCTGGCTGTTGCTCGGCATGGCATGGGGCTTCTGCACGAAAGCTGAGGCTTCGCAAACGGGAGGGACATTCCCCGAAATGCCGGACGCACACGCTTGGAAAGTCGAGGTCTTGAACGAGGCTTCGGCTTTGGCCGTTTTGGAACATTCCGGCGCGGAAGCCTCCGCTATATATAATAAGGAGTGGACGGACTCGCTCCCGCCCCGCACGGAAGCGCTCCCCGACGTGGTGAGCGACCCCGAGGCGGAAACGAAAGCGCCGGCCGACTCGCTGACGAAAGGGCTTCAGCGTGCTGCCGACTCCATCTCCAGCAAACTGCCGCCCGTGAAGTTGCCCAAAAAGCGCTTCGTGCCGAACCCGAAGCGGGCGCTCTGGCTTTCCCTCGTGTTCCCCGGTGCGGGACAGATATACAACCGCAAGTACTGGAAACTCCCCATCATCTACGGCGGCTTCCTCGGTTGCACCTACGCGCTGATGTGGAACCAGCAGATGTACCGCGACTATTCGCAGGCATACCTCGACATCATGGACGATGACCCGCGAACAGACTCGTACCTCGATATGCTCCCGCCACGCTACGACATCACGGGGCGCGAGGAGCAGTTCAAGAAAATATTCAAACGGAAGAAGGACTTCTATCGCCGCTATCGCGACCTTAGTGCCTTCTGCTTCGTGGGAGTCTATCTGCTCTCCGTGGTAGACGCCTACGTCGATGCGCAACTCTCTGAGTTCGACATCACCCCCGACCTCTCCCTGCGCGTGAGTCCGCAGGTAATCGGCGAGGGCACCAGCGTGGGGCCCCGCTCGGCGGCCTACGGCATCGGGTGCAGCTTCCATTTCTAACGCTTCCCAAACGAAAAAATCAATCGACTGATGAAAAGAATAACAACGTTTCTCTTGTCCCTGGCCGCCGGCCTCTTCTCCGCTACCGCACAGACGGTGGTGGAGGAAATCACCGTCCACGATGACAAAAGCGGCCGCGACGAGGTAATTGACCTGCCCGAGGGCATGACGCAGAGCTGCGACTCGCTGCTGAGCGAGTGGATGGCCAAGAAGTATCTCTATCCCGACACGACCTGTGTGGACCCCAACACCAACCCGACCTTCTCGCCCGAAGAGTACCAGGAACGCCTGCGCCGCTTGCCCGTGGTGATGGAAATGCCCTACAACAATGTGGTGCAGAAGTTCATTGACCAGTACACTTCCCGCCTGCGCCGCAGCGTGTCGTACATGCTGGGGGCGGCAAACTTCTATGTGCCCATTTTCGAGGAGGCACTGGACTACTACGGCCTGCCGCTGGAATTGAAATACCTTCCCGTCATCGAAAGCGCGCTCGAACCCAAGGCGAAGAGCCGCGCGGGTGCCGTGGGCCTCTGGCAGTTCATGCTTGCCACGGCCAAGCGGTATGACCTTACCGTGAACAGCCTGATCGACGAGCGCCAGGACCCTTACAAGAGTACGTGGGCTGCTGCCCGCTACCTGCGCGACCTGTACAAGATCTACAACGACTGGAACCTGGTCATCGCGGCCTACAACTGCGGCCCGGCCAACGTGAACAAGGCCATCCACCGCGCCGGAGGCGTGCACGACTATTGGGCCATCTATCCCTACCTGCCGGCGGAGACCCGAGGCTATGTGCCTGCCTTCATTGCTGCCAACTATGTGATGAACTATTACTGCGAGCACAATATCTGTCCGATGAAGACGAAATATCCCGTGAGCACCGACACGCTCATCGTGAACCGCGACCTTCACCTCGAACAGGTCATGGCCTTTACGGGCTTGGAAAAGGAGGCCATCCAGGCGCTTAACCCGCAGTACCGCACCGATGTCATCCCCGGTGCCGTGGGCCCCATGTCGCTCTGCCTGCCTACCGAGGCCCTGACGGCGCTCATCGACCAGGGCGACTCTATCTACAACTACCGCTCCGACGATTTGCTCACCCGCCGCGCCACCGTGGCCGTGCCCGAAAAGCAGGCTGCACAGCGGCGCAGCACCACCTCGGCCTCCACTTCGCGCAGCAGCAAGAGTGCTTCGAAATCGAAATCGAGCCGCAACGACCGCAAATCCAAGAAGCAACGGAAACAGGCTACGAAAACTGCCACCGTGCGCCAGGGCGACACGCTCAGCGAAATCGCTGCACGCAACGGTACTTCTGTGAAAAAACTTCGCCAGCTCAACGGCATCAAGGGCGACAAGATCAATATTGGGCAAAAGCTGCGCGTGAAATAACGGCGCGCAGCCTTGCCTCTTTTGCTTCAAATAATCTTATTCTTTAACCATTAATCATTACATCTACGCCATGAATGAATCTCCTACTCCCAAGACGCTCTCGCCGCAGGAACAGAAGGATGAAGAACTCATCAACGCTGCGTTTCAACGGCTTGTAGACACTTATTTGGCCACAAACCATCGCCGAAAAGTAGACCTCATTACAAAGGCTTTCAACTTCGCTAAAGAAGCTCACAAGGGGGTGCGCCGCCGCTCGGGCGAACCCTATATTCTCCACCCCATCGCCGTGGCACAAATCGCGGTGGGGGAAATCGGCCTCGGCTCCACGTCCATCTGTGCCGCCCTGCTCCACGATGTGGAGGAGGACACGGACTATACCAACGAGGACCTCTCGAACCTCTTCGGTCCCAAGATTGCCAACATCGTGGAGGGCGTGACGAAAATCTCGGGCGGCATCTTCGGCGAGAAGGCTTCGCTGCAGGCTGAGACCTTCAAGAAGCTGCTGCTGATGATGAGCGACGACATCCGCGTCATCCTCATCAAAATCTCCGACCGCCTCCACAACATGCGCACGCTCTCTTCCATGCTGCCCTCGAAGCAGTACAAGATTGCGGCCGAAACGCTCTATATCTTTGCCCCTATCGCTGACCGCCTCGGCCTGAGCCGCATCAAGACGGAACTCGAGAACCTCAGTTTCCGCTATGAGCATCCCGAGGAGTACAGGGCGGTCTTGCAGAAAATCGAGGAATCGAAAATCGAACGCGACGACATCATCGCGAACTTCACGCCCGCCATCTGTGAAAAACTCGACTCTCTGGGCGTGAACTACCACATCAAGGCCCGCGTGAAGAGTCCGTATTCGATTTGGCTGAAGATGCAGAACAAGCACATCCCCTTCGAGGAGGTGTTTGACATCCTTGCCATCCGCATCATCTTTACCCCCGCCGACCGCGACAAGGAGAAGGATGAATGTTTCCGTATCTACTCCGCACTCACAGAAATCTACAAGCCGCACCCCACGCGTTTCCGCGACTGGCTCTCCAATCCGAAGACCAATGGCTACCAGGCGCTGCACAATACCTTCATGTCTACGCAGGGCAAGTGGGTGGAAGTGCAAATCCGCTCCGACCGCATGGACGATGTGGCCGAGATGGGCTTTGCCGCGCACTGGAAATACAAGGGCAAGGGGGCTGCCTACGACGAGAACGAACTCGATCGCTGGCTCAACTCCATCAAGGAAATCCTCGACGACCCACAGCCCGATACGCTGGACCTCCTCGACAACATCAAGCTCAACCTCTACGCCTCTGAAATCATGGTGTTCACTCCCAAGGGTGAGCTGAAAAGCATGCCCAAGGGGGCCACTGCGCTCGACTTTGCCTACGCCATCCACACCACGCTCGGCTCGCACTGCATCGGTGCCAAGGTGAACCACCGCCTCGTGCCGCTCAGCCATCCGCTGCGCAGCGGCGACCAGGTGGAAATCCTCATATCGCGTAACCTGCAGGTGCAGCCCGCCTGGCTCGACTATGCGACCACGGCCAAGGCCCGTGCGAAAATCCAGGCCAGCCTGCGCCATCTCTCGCGCGACAACCAGATGAAGGGGCAGGAGATGCTGAAAAAATTCCTCGAAGACGGACAGCTCCAGGCCGACGAGCCTACTGTCGAACGCCTCCGCAAACTCCTCCGCCAGCCTACCACCGAGCAGCTCTACCAGCGCATCGGCGAGGGTACGCTCGTGCTCACGCCGCAGCATGCCCGCCAACTCCAGCAGATGGCTTCGGGTTCGGGTGGCAGTGGCCAGGGCGCAAGATGGCGCCGCTTCATTCCCTTCATGAACAGCCGTGCGGGCGGGAAGGACGAGCAGCCCGAAGGCGATGCTTCGCTGGCCGAGGGCGAAAATGCCTGGCTGGGTGAACCCGACTGGGCCTTGAAGCTGAACCGCAAGGAAACGCTCGAACTGACCGACCAGGTGCTCTCGCGCTGCCAGTTCGCCCCCTGTTGCCACCCCATTCCCGGCGACGATGCCCTGGGCTACATCACGCCCTCGGGCGAACTCCAGCTCCACAAGCGCAACTGCGAGACGGCCATCAAGCTGAAGACTCGCTACGGCAACAACATCATTGCCACGCGCTGGTCCACCCACCGCACGCAGCTCTACAACGTGAACATCGGCATTCGCGGCATCGACGCCCAAGGCGTGCTCTACAGCATCGCCGACTTGCTGAACCGCCTGAACTGTTTCAACCTTCGCCAAATCAATCTCAACACGAAGGACGGCATCTTCGACGGCACGCTCACCATCGCAGTCTACGACACCGACGACGTGGATGCCCTCTGTGCCCAACTCAAGCAAATCGAAAACATTACCGACGCCGTTCGCGTGTAGTTCCATCTATCGCTTCGAGCGTTGCGGTACAACCGCTTTGAGCCACATACACAGAGGTTCATTTTCAAGATATGGAAAAGGCCGAGACTCTTTCGAGTTCCGGCCTTTTCTTGGCTGGGGCTGCGGCGAATTACTTCTTCTCCTCCTCGTCGAAAGCCTCGTCGGCCATGCTGGAGTACAACTTTCGGCGCTCCATTACCGACATGGGGGCATCACTACTCTCGGACTCCTGCTTCTTCATGTTGGAGAGGCGGGTGTAGAAATTCATGCGCGTGCTGCAGTCCTTGTCCATCGAGACCATCGTCCCCTCGTTGCTGTAATCGAAGTCGCGGGAGTTGCGGATGGACAGCGACGTTGCTACCTCCACGGCATCCTGGTTGGCCCCCATATACGTGAAAGACCAGCCCTCGCCGCGCAGGCGCTCCACCAGTTTCTTCACTGCGGCGCCGCTGTATTCGCGCGAAGCGTTCTCCAGGCCGTCGGTGATGATGGTGACCACCACCGCGCTGTCCTCTATGTCCTTCACGTGGCGGTGCATCTCGGTAATCGTGGTGCCCATCGCATCGTAGAGCGGTGTGCAGCAGCAGGGCTGGTAATCCTCCATCTGCAGCGGAAGGGCTTCGGCCACGGGAGTCTTGTCGAACACGTGCTTCGTTTCGCAACTGCAGAAAGTGACGAGCGTCACGAAGTGGTCTTGCGTTTCGGCAAACTTCTCCTGCGCCTTCTTGATGCCGGCCAAGGTCTCGTTGAAACCCTCCACGGCAGCCCGGCGAATACACTCCATCGAACCGCTGCGGTCGAGGATGATCACATTGTAGACTTGCGTCTTTTCGATCTCTTTCTTGTTCTTTACGTCTTTCATTGTTGTTGTTGTTAATAGGGTTGGTCAATGCTAAGGCAGGGCAAGGCTGGGGGTAGCCTGTTGCGCTGCATGGGGTTAATACATTTTTTGTGCAGACTCCACGTTGCCGTGTCTAAGTCCTTTATGTACGTATAGAGGCGAAAGTAACCCTTTTCCTATCATCGTTCTGCTTACAAAATGCTCCATCCGCTCCGTGCGCCGGCGCGTGCGGCGGTATCTGGCGGAGCATATCCCTATTGTCCGGAACTGCAAAAAGCCCCGCACTTCCACGAAGGAAAATGCGAGGCTTCCAGTTATCCTATAGTTTTTGTGCTTTAGGCTTAGAAGCGGTAGTTGATACCGAAAATCAGGTTGTTGCCGTCGAGTTCGAAACCGAAGCCATTGTCGCCGTAGGGGAGGGCGTTATCGTCAGCATCGCGGTAGCCGAGGAAGCCACAGTGAGCCACGAAGTCTACGTTCTTGGCAAGGTTTACGCGTACACCGGGCTTAACGCCAGCCTGCCAAGCAGTCTCAGAGTCAGCACCCTTGATCTTGTAGCTCTGAACACCTGCGGTGATGTCAGCGAAGAGGCTAACGGCACCGAACTTGGCGAACGTGTAGCGAGCGTAGGGGTTTACTTCGAGAGCGTTCAGCTTGAGGCCGCTGTTGTAAGCGTAGCCATAGCCGAATTCGATACCGAGGTCCCAGTTTTCAGTGAGGTTGTAGCCAACTTCGGGAGCGATGGTGAAAGAAGTCTGGTTGTCGTCCATATTACGCCAGAAGCCAACGCCACCACCTACGTAAACCTGTGCAGAAGCTGTTACACCCATGAGGGCAACGAGCAAAGAAAGTACAAACTTTTTCATGCTTTTTTAACTTATTTGATTGTTAATATTCGAGCGGCTTAGCGCCGCGTTTTTGTTTTCGGCGGCAAAGATAGAGGCGTTTTGTGCAAACAACCAAGCCTTCAAGCCGATTTATAGCATTTTTTGCACTTTATCCTCCCGCTTTGAGAAACCAACCTTACAAAGAGCGTTTCTTAATTTCTGTTTTGCGGAGAACACGCTCTCCCCAGGCGCTCAAAAAGTCGAAGCACCGCTGTGCGAGATGTCCCAGGGCCGCCGAGACGATGTAGATGACGGCCAAGACCGCCGCGGCCCCCAAGGGGTAGAGCGGTGAGGGCAGCGCCTTGTCCACCTCGCGCAGGAGTTTGAAGAACTCGGGACGGACGAATATCTGCTGGTGCGTCAGGTAAACCGCGAGACTTCCCGCCGCGAGCCAGTTCACCCAGCCCTTCTGCAGTCGCAGCCGGCTGAAGTAGAGCAGCAGGCAGGCCGCGGCCAGGATGGTCAGCGGGTTGGAGTAGGAAGTGACTACGTTGGGCAGCTGCGGCAGCCACGGGTTTCGGAAATAGATATGCGCCCAGTAGGCCAGCGCCATGCCCATGCCCAGAGCGAGATACAGCAGCAGGAAGCGACCGCGCGGCACCCGCTCAAGCCGGGGAGCCAAATAGAGACGCAGGTAGCGCCCCAGAAGGTAGAGTCCCATGAAGCAGATGGCCGAAAAGCCGCGCCCGAGGTCGGAAAGCGCGTAGCTGAAGGGGACGACGAAGAGATAGAACCCTATCAGGAAGCGGCGCAGCCCCTGTTCCGTCTGTTGCCCGATGAATGCGTTGAGCGCCGGCGTGAAAAGGTAGAGCAGGAGGTAAGAAGCGATGAACCAGTACTGCCACGAAGCCCGCAACAGCTGGAACCAGTCGCCCGGCGCCTCCCCCTTGGCCAGCCAGATGGCGAGGTTCATCGTCTGGCTCACAAACAGCGTGAGGAAACAGAGGCGCACGAAATTGCGCCAGCGGAAATGTACCCCGAACCAGCCCGTGATGAGCACGAATACATCCACGCAGCAGATACAGAGCTCCTCCGTCAGCATCATTCCCGCCCACATCAGCGGTTCTGCCTCCACCTTGTGGGGGCGCGGATAGCCCAAAGTCTCGAAGTTAGCGTGGAGCGTCATCACCATCACCATAGCGAGGATGCGGAGCAACTCCATGTTCGATTGGCGTGCTTTCATCTGTAGAAGAACGAAGAGGTACGATACATTCGGAAGTGATAAAGAATAGGGGCTATAAGGTTATGAGTGTGCCAATGCGCGCCTGGTGATGTCCCTTTGCGTCCATTGTCTCATTACCTTATAACCCTCAGGATAGGCCGTCGAAGGCTCATTCAGCCTTCCAGCCCGCCGCGCGGGCAATGGTCACGGGGATGGCCGTGTTGTCCATCTGTCCGTGGAAAGCCTCAGCCCCCGCCCCGATGGCATAGACCGGCACAAAGCCATTCGAGTGGCCACCGCTTTGCCATCCCACGAGCGCACATTCGGCCAAGATAGCGCGTGCCGCATCCGCCAGGGCATCCACTTTCGCGTAGAGCGTCTGTTTGCCTTCGGCCTTTCCGCCCATCATGCCCTCGAAAGCCTTTTCGAGCCGGCCCCATTGCTTCTCCGAGAGCTTCACGCCCTCGCCGAAGCCCCAGTTGGCCTGCAAGTCGGCGCGCATGCGTTGCCAGTCGAGCTGTTCGCCGAGCGTTTCGTGCAGCGCCTTCACGTGCGCCCCGTAAGCCTCCGCACTCATACGCTGGAAGCGCAGCAGGTCCGTGTGGAGCTCGTAGGGGCCGCGGCCCAGCACGATGCCGCCCGTCTCGTGGTCGGCAGTCACCACGATGAGCGTTTCTTCGGGGTGCTGGAGGTAAAACTCGTAGGCCACCTTCACCGCCTCGTCCATGTCCATGACCTCATGGATCACCGTGGCCACGTCGTTGCTGTGGCAAGCCCAGTCAATCTTTCCCCCCTCCACCATCAGGAAGAAGCCCTCCTTCTGCTGCTTCGAGAGGAAGTGGATTCCGGCGCGCGTCACCTCGGCCAGCGTCATGTCCGTTTCTGAGCGGTCCAGCGCATACGGCAGCGAGTTCCGCTGTTTGGCGCTTGCCTCCTCCGTCTGGAAGAGCACCATCTTCTTCGCCTTCTTCGCCTGCTTCAGGCAGTCCTTGTAGCCGCGACAAATCGTGTAGCCCGACTTCTTGCAGAGGTCGTAGAGCGAAGGTGCCGCCGCGT
>CAMGGA010000048.1 GCA_946055515.1 uncultured Bacteroidales bacterium | reverse complement strand
GCCTGCCCCGTTTGATGATTGGTGCTCATCATGCGTTCAACGAAAACCCCGTAGGGGTTGCAAGCTCCCAGCCCAGGGCAACGCCCTGGGTTAGCGGTGACCATCCGCATGCGCCCCGAAGGGGCAAAAGCAATGGCAGAAGCCTTTCGGCGATGCCTCTGCTCCCTTTGGGGACAAGGTAAAATGAAAGAAGAACTGAGGAGGGCGGGCAAAGCCCCCGCGGCCGCGCCCCACTCCTTATTATATACAAGATAATTCTCAAATCCTCTTTGACAATGAAATTGTCTGACATACTGAAGAAAGTGGTGGTTGAAGCCGCCATCGGTGACTTGAACCGCGACATCACGGGCGTGAACATGGACTCGCGCCAAGTGGAAGCCGGTGACCTCTTCGTGGCCGTAAAAGGCACGCAAACGGATGGTCACGCCTATATCGGCAAGGCCATCGAACTCGGCGCGAAGGCCATACTGATGTCCGACGAACTGCCCGCTGAACCCGCCGAAGGCGTGGCCTACGTGCGCGTGGCCGACACGGAAGACGCCGTGGGCAAGGTGGCTACGCAATTCTACGGCGACCCGACGGGCAAACTGAAGCTCGTGGGCGTGACGGGTACGAACGGCAAGACGACCATCGCCACGGTGCTCTACAACATGTTCCGCTCCTTCGGCTACAAGTGCGGCCTGTGTTCGACGGTGTGCAACTTCATCGACGGACGTGCCATCGAGGCCAGCCACACCACGCCCGACCCGATTACGCTCAACCGCCTCTTGGCCCAGATGGCCGAGGAGGGCTGCGAATATGCCTTCATGGAGTGTTCCTCCCACGCCATCCACCAGAAACGCATCGGCGGACTCCGCTTCGCGGGCGGCATCTTCACCAACCTCACGCGTGACCACCTCGACTACCACAAGACGTTCGAGAACTACCGCGACGCGAAGAAGGCCTTCTTCGACGTGCTCCCCCGCGGCGCTTTTGCCATCACGAACGCGGACGACCGCAACGGCATGGTGATGGTGCAGAACACGCAGGCTACCGTGCGCACTTACTCTACCCGCACGGCGGCTGACTTCAAGGGACGCATCCTCGAGGAAAGCATCGAGGGCATGCTGCTCGACATCGACGGACGCGAGGTGAGCGTGCGCTTCGTGGGCCGCTTCAACGTGTCGAACCTGCTCGCAGTCTACGGAGCTGCCCAGATGCTCGGCCAGCGGCCTGAGGACGTGCTCCGCGTGCTTTCGTCGCTCCATCCCGTGAACGGCCGCTTCGAGGCCATCCGTTCGCCGAAGGGTTTCAGCGCCGTGGTGGATTATGCCCACACGCCCGATGCCCTCGAGAATGTGCTCACGGCCATCAACGAAATCGTGAAGGGCAAGGGCCAGGTGATTACCGTGTGTGGCGCGGGCGGCAACCGCGACAAGGGCAAGCGCCCGCTGATGGCGCAGGAGGCTGCCAAGCGCTCGGACCGCGTGATCATCACCAGCGACAACCCGCGCTTCGAGGAGCCGCAGGACATCATCAACGACATGCTCGCGGGCCTCGATGCAGAACAGATGCAGAAGACCATCAGCATCTGTGACCGGCGCGAGGCCATCCGCGCCGCCGCCATGATGGCGCAGCCGGGCGACGTGATTCTCGTGGCGGGCAAGGGACACGAGCCCTACCAGGACGTGAAGGGCGTGAAGCACCACTTCGACGACCACGAGGAGATAAAGAAAGCCTTCGGCCTCATGTAGCCAGCGGCAACTGACTTGTTCCACCTCTTTTCCAAGCGATAGCATTATGTTGTACTACCTGTTCCGCTTCCTTGAGCAGTTTGGCGTGCCCGGTTCGGCGATGTGGAGCTACATTTCCTTCCGCTCGCTGCTCGCCCTCATCCTGGCGCTGGTCATCTCGGCCTGGTTCGGCGAATATTTCATCAAATGGATGAAGCGTCACCACATCAGCGAAACGCAGCGCGACGCTTCGATTGACCCCTTCGGCGTGCAGAAAATCAATGTGCCCTCCATGGGCGGCATCATCATTCTGGTGTCCATCCTCGTGCCTTGCCTCTTGCTCGGGCGCTTGCGCAATACCTATATGATACTGATGCTCGTGACCACGGTGTGGCTCGGCCTGCTCGGTTTCCTCGATGACTATATCAAGATTTTCAAGAAAAACAAGGATGGCCTGCCCGGGCGCTACAAAATCGTGGGGCAGGTGCTCCTCGGCCTCTTCGTGGGTCTCACGCTCTACCTCAGTCCCGACGCGACCATCCGCGAGAATGTTGAATCGCAGCGGCGCGGCAACGTCACGGAGATTGTGCACAAGAGCGAGGCGGTGAAGAGTACGAAGACGACGATTCCTTTTGTCAAAAACAACAACTTCGACTACGCCGACCTCGTGGGCTTCCTCGGGGAATACAAAACGCAGGCGGGCTGGGTGGTCTTCGTACTGATTACCATCTTGGTCATCACTGCGGTCTCCAACGGGGCGAACCTCAACGACGGCATGGACGGCATGGCGGCGGGCAACTCGGCCATCATCTTCATTGCCCTGGGCATACTCGCCTACGTGTCGAGCCACATCGAGTATGCCGCCTACCTCAACATCATGTATGTGCCAGGCTCGCAGGAACTGGTGATTTTCACCTGTGCCACGGTGGGCGCGCTTATCGGTTTCCTCTGGTACAATGCCTATCCCGCCCAGGTGTTCATGGGCGACACGGGGTCGCTGGCCATCGGCGGCATCATCGCGGTGCTGGCCATCATCATCCACAAGGAACTCCTCGTGCCCGTGCTTTGCGGCATTTTCCTGCTGGAGAGCCTGAGCGTGATTCTGCAGGTGGAATATTTCAAGCTCGGCAAGCGCAAGGGGGTGAAGCAGCGCCTCTTCAAGCGCACGCCCATCCACGACAACTTCCGCGTGCTGCCTTCCCAGCTCGACCCGGAATGCAAGTATGTGTGGAAGTGGCCCAGCGGTGCCTGGCACGAGTCGAAAATCACAGTGCGCTTCTGGATCACGACAATCATCCTGGCCGCACTGACCATCATCACACTGAAAATCAGATAATTCAAGGTTAAATTGAAACTATGCGCTTAGTTGTTTTAGGAGCCGCCGAGAGCGGTGTGGGTGCAGCCGTGCTGGCACAGCAGAAGGGCTACGACGTGTTCGTGACCGACATGGGGGCCATCAAGTCCCGCTACAAGGAGATGCTCGACGCTCGCGGCATTGCCTGGGAGGAGGGACAGCACACGGAATCCCTGGTGCTGAACGCCGACGAAGTGGTGAAAAGTCCCGGTATCCCCGACACGGCTCCCGTGGTGGCGAAACTCCTCGCACAGGGCACGCCCGTGCTGAGCGAAATCGAATTTGCCGCACGCTACACCGATGCCCGCATGATCTGCATCACGGGCAGCAACGGCAAGACCACGACCACTTCGCTCATCTACCATATTCTCCAACTCGCCGGCGAGGACGTGGGACTCGCGGGCAACATCGGCCACAGCCTGGCCCTGCAGGTGGCGGAAGCACCCCATGCCACGTATGTCATTGAGCTCTCTTCGTTCCAGCTCGACAATATGTACAAGTTCAGGGCCGACATTGCCGTGCTCCTCAACATCACGCCCGACCACCTCGACCGCTACGACTTCTGCATGCAGAACTATGTGGAATCGAAGATGCGCATTCTCCAAAACCAGAAGGAGGACTCGGTCTTTGTCTACTGGCAGGAGGACGAATATATCCCCAAGGAACTGCCGCGCCATGCCGAACCTTGCCGCCGCTACGGCTTCACGGATGCCCCGGCCGAGGGCGCTGCGGGCTTTGCCGAGGCAGGCAAGTTTGTGGTGCAGCTTCCCTTCCGCTTCGAGATGCCCCTCGCAGAACTCTCCCTGCCGGGCAAACACAATCTCCGCAACTGTCTGGCTGCGGCCATCGCCACGCTTTCGGCGGGCGTGAAGCCCGAGGTGGTGCGGCAGGGACTCTCCGACTTCCCCGGCGTGGAGCACCGCCTCGAGAAGGCGGGCACGGTGGGCGGCCTGCATTTCGTGAACGACTCGAAGGCCACGAACGTAGATGCCTGCTTCTGCGCGCTGGAAAGTATGCAAACGCCTGTCGTGCTCATACTCGGCGGACGCGACAAGGGAAACGACTACAGTCAGATTGTGCCCTTCGTGCAGCAGAAATGCCGCGCGCTGGTCTTCATGGGCGTGGACAACGCGAAACTCCATGCGGCCTTTGACCACCTCGGCCTCCCCATAGCCGACACCCATTCGATGAAGGAATGTATGGAAGCGGCGGTGAAACTGGCGCAGGAGGGCGACACGGTGCTGCTCAGTCCGTGCTGCGCCTCGTTCGACTTGTTCAAGAACATGGAGGACCGTGGCGAACAATTCAAGCAATGGGTTGGGCAATGGCGCCCCTGAGGCTCTCGCTCCTCCCTTCCTTTAACGTTATCTCTTTTCCCCAAAAAGCAATATGAAGTCTATCGGGTCCTGGTTCATGGGTGACCGTGTCATCTGGGTCGTTTACTTTTTCCTCTGCATCATCTCGCTCGTGGAGGTGTTCAGTGCGGGCAGTTCGCTGGCCTACAAGAGCGGCAGCTTCTGGAGCCCGCTCATCAAGCAGGCGGGCTTCTTGGCTGCAGGCACGGTGCTGGTGGTCATTATCCACAATGTGCCTTGCCGCATGTTCAAGGCGCTGCCCCTTGTCCTGCTCCCCGTCTCCTATATTCTCCTGTTGCTCACGCTGGCTTCGGGTAAGGAAGAAAACGAGGCGGCGCGATGGTACGAACTCTTCGGCATCCAATTCCAACCCTCCGAAATCGCCAAGGGGGCCGTGGTCATCACCGTGGCACTCATCCTTTCGCGACTGCAGACCGAGAATGGGGCGGACAAGCGCGCCTTCAAGAACATCATGGTCGTGGCGGGCTCCATCTGCCTGCTCATTTTCCCCGAGAACCTCTCCACGGCGTGCCTGCTCTTCGGCGTGGTGGTGCTGATGATGTTCATCGGGCGAGTCTCCCTCATCCAGCTGGGAAAAATGTTCGGCGTACTGGCACTTGTGGGCTGTTTCGGTGTGCTCATCGCCTTCACCATGCCCAAGGAAAATGTGGCCCAAACGACAGGCGTGCTCCACCGTATGCAAACGTGGAGCAACCGCATCACCACGCACCTGAACTCCGAACAGACGGACGAGGAACGCAACGACCCGATGAAGTTTGACATCGATAAACATTCCCAAGTGGGCCACGCCAATATCGCCATTGTCCGAAGCAACTTGGTGGGGAAAATGCCGGGCAACTCCGTGGAGCGCGACTTCCTCAGTCAGGCATACTCCGACTTTATTTTCGCCATCATCATCGAGGAAATGGGACTATGGGGCGCGGCGGCCGTGGTCTTCCTCTATATCATCCTGCTCTTCCGGGCGGGGCGCATCGCGAGCCGGTGCGAAAGGGCCTTCCCACCCTTCCTGGCCATGGGCCTAACCCTGCTGCTCGTGTCGCAAGCCATCCTCAACATGTTCGTGGCGGTGGGACTCTTCCCCGTGACGGGACAGCCTTTGCCCCTCATCAGCCGAGGCGGTACTTCCACCCTCATCAACTGTGTCTACATCGGCATGATACTCAGCGTGAGCCGCCATGCCAAGCAGGTGGCTGAGGCCCAGCACACCGAGTTTGACGGACCAATGACCGACATCAAGCACCAATAATCCCTCCCCCGTGCACGAAACCCCTTCCCTGCGCGCTGTTCACTCCGTGAGCAGCGCGCAGTAGATTTCTACCGCCTTCAGGATCTCCGAGTGGCAGATAAATTCGTCTGCCGTGTGGGAGCGGGCCGACTCTCCCGGACCCATCTTGAACGAGGGGAAAGGCATGAGCGCCTGGTCGCTGAGGGTGGGCGAACCGAAGGGCGCTCCGCCCAGCGCCGAGGCTTTCGCCACCAGCGGATGGGCGGGGTCGATGCGCGAAGAGGAGAGGCGCGTGGAGCGGGGCTTCACTTCACACCGGACGTGGCGCCGCACCGTTTCCAGAACTTCTGCATTGGAGTAGCACTCATTCGGCCGCACATCTACCACGAAGCGGCATCGGTCGGGCACCACGTTGTGCTGGCTTCCTGCCTCAATCATTGTGACCGTCATCTTCACGGGGCCGAGCAAGTCCGACTCCTTCTCGAAAGCATAGTGGCGGAACCAGTCGATGTCCTGCAGCGCCCCGTAGATGGCATTCACACCCTCGTTGCGCGCAGCGTGGCCCGCCTTTCCCAGCGCCGTGCAGTCGAGCACCATCAGTCCCTTCTCGGCAATGGCCGGGCGCATCCCCGTGGGCTCTCCCACGATGGCCAGGTCGATGGCGGGCAACAGGGGCAGCGCCCGCTCGATGCCGTCTTTCCCCGACACCTCCTCTTCGGCCGAGGCCAGGAACACCAGGCGGTAGGGCAGGGACTCCTGGCGCAAGGCCAGGAACACCTGCATCAGCGAGCAAAGTCCGCCGCCGCAGTCGTTGCTCCCCAAACCATAGAGGCGGTCATCCTCCCACTGCGGGCGGAAAGGGTCGCGCTGCCAGCCGGCTGCAGGCTTCACCGTGTCGATGTGCGCATTCAGCAAGAGCGTGGGGCATCCCGCCGCCTGCTCCCGTCCCACACACCACACGTTGTTCCCCTCGCGTTGCGGCTCCGCCCCCTGCTCCCGCAGGTATAGTTCGAGCCAGTCCGCCCTTTCCTGCTCGTGGCGGCTCGTGGCGGGAATGGCAATGAGCCGTTGCAACACCTCTTCGGCCTCCCGGGCCATATTCTGAAAGTCCAAAACGCTTTTCATACCGGTTTTTTATAATAAATTGCCCGCAAAAATACGTTTTTGGTGCATTTCTGTTGTGATGAAAGCCTTTTTTCGATTTAAAGAAATAACTTTGCGAGTGTGAAGGCATCTCCGCCTGCAAAATACTGCTGTTTTTATGCAAAACAACTGCCACCTTTCCAAGCTCATTCTGGAGCAAGCCAAGAAGTACGGCGAGAAAGCCGCGCTGAGCTATCGCGATTACGACACCAACCAGTGGGTGCCCATCTCGTGGAACACTTTTGCCCAACAGGTCAAGCGCGTGTCCTACGCACTCCTCCATATCGGACTGAGGGTCCAGGAGAATGTGGGCGTATTCTCCCAGAACAAGCCCGAGAACCTCTTTGTGGACTTCGGCTGCTATGGCATCCGTGCAGTAACCATCCCCTTCTATGCCACGAGCAGTGCCGCGCAAGTGGCCTACATGCTCAACGATGCCCAGATTCGCTATCTCTTCGTGGGTGAGCAGGAGCAGTACGATGTGGCCTTCAGCGTGCTGGCTGTGGCCCAGTCGCTGGAGCGCATTGTCATCTTTGACAAAAAGGTGCAGCGCCATCCGAAGGACCACCTCTCCGTTTTCTTCGAAGACTTCCTGCATGAAGAACTCCAGGGCGACATGCGCGATGTGGAAACCGAGTACAAGCAGCGCCGCAACGATGCCAACTATTCCGACCTCTGCAATATCCTCTACACGAGCGGCACCACGGGGCAGAGCAAAGGCGTGATGCTCACCTACGGCCAGTATGCCGAAGGTTTCCGCGTCAATGATGCCGTGCTCCCCCTGAGCGAAGACGACGTGTTCCTCAATTTTCTTCCCTTCACCCACATCTTCGAACGTGCCTGGTGCTATCTCGGACTCACTGAGGGTGCCCTGCAGTGCATCAACCTTCGCCCGGCCGATGTGCAGCGCTCCATGCAGGAGGTACATCCCACCTGCATGAGCTCCGTGCCCCGTTTCTGGGAAAAAGTCTACCAGGCCGTGCTCGACAAGATGGAAAACGGCTCCTTCATGGAGCGCAAACTCATCCGCGAGGCCCTCGAGGTGGGTGGCCGTTACTGGGAGAAGTACCGGGCCAAGGGAAAAACAGCCCCGATCGGCCTCACCCTCCAATACCAGCTCTACGACAAGACCATCATCCGCGTGTTGCGCAAGACCCTCGGCCTCGAGCGTGCCAACTTCTTCCCCACAGCGGGAGCGGCCGTATCGCCCGAAGTGGAGCGTTTCGTTCACGCAGCCGGACTCAACATGATTGTCGGTTACGGCCTCACCGAGAGCCTTGCCACCGTGTCGTGCGACGTTCCCGGAAAGCCCGTCACCATGGGCTCCGTGGGCCGGCTCATCGACGGCATCGAAATCAAGTTCGGCCCCAACGATGAAATCCTCCTGCGCGGCAAAACCATCACCCCGGGCTACTACAAGAAGGAAACAACCACTAAGGAGGCCATCGACTCCGAGGGCTGGTTCCACACGGGCGATGCGGGCTACATGAAGAACGGCGAACTCTTCCTCCGCGAGCGCATCAAGGACCTCTTCAAGACCTCCAACGGCAAGTATATTGCCCCGCAGATGATAGAGTCGAAGCTCGTGCTCGACCGCTACTTCGACCAGGCCGTCATCGTGGCGGACCAGCGCAAGTTCGTGAGTGCCCTCATCGTGCCCGACTACAAGCTGCTCGAGCTCTATGCCAAGCAGAACGACATCGCCTTCGCCAACCGCGAAGAACTCTGCCGCCACCCCCAAGTGATCAAGTTCTTCACCGAACGCATCGAGACCCTGCAGCAGGACCTCGCCCACTACGAGAAAATCAAGCGCTTCGTGCTCCTTCCCGCCCCCTTCACCATGGAGAACGGCGAGCTGACGAACACGCTCAAGGTGCGACGCCGCATCGTTTACGAGCACTACGCCGAACTCATCAACAAAATCTATGCCGAGGCCGAGGCCGCCGCGGCCAATTAACATCTTCCGAAACCACTCAACCCCTCAATGATTACTTCCGACCAACTCAAAGACGCACAGCAGCGCGTGCAAGCGCTCTACCGATACTTGGACATTGAAGCCAAAACCCTCCAGCTCGAAGAAGAGCAGCTCCGCACCCAAGACCCCGGCTTCTGGGACGATGCCCAGCGGGCCGAGGAGCAAATGAAAAAGGTGAAGGGCATCGAAAAATGGATTGAAGGCTACAAGCAGGTGAAGATCCTTGTCGATGAACTGGCCCTCGCTTTCGACTTCTACAAGGAAGAGATGGTCACGGAGGAAGAAGTGGACGAAAACTACGCCCGCACGCTGCAAGCCATCGAAGAGCTCGAACTGCGCAACATGCTGCGCCAGGAAGAGGACGCCATGGACTGCGTGCTCAAGATCAATTCCGGCGCGGGCGGCACGGAGAGCCAGGACTGGGCGCAGATGCTCATGCGCATGTACATGCGCTATGCCGAGGCCCACGATTACAAATGCACCATCTCCCACATCCAGGATGGCGACGAGGCCGGCATCAAAACGGTCACCATGGAGATTGAGGGCGACGACGCCTACGGCTACCTGAAGAGCGAAAACGGCGTACACCGCCTCGTCCGCGTTTCCCCCTACAACGCGCAGGGCAAGCGCATGACCTCCTTCGCCTCCGTCTTCGTCACCCCCTTGGTCGACGACACCATTGAAGTCTACGTAGACCCCTCCAAGATTTCTTGGGACCTCTTCCGCTCGGGAGGCGCCGGCGGACAGAACGTCAACAAGGTCGAAACCGGCGTGCGCCTGCGCTATCAGTACAAAGACCCCGACACGGGCGAGGAAGAAGAAATCCTCATCGAGAACACCGAGAGCCGCAAGCAGCTCGAAAACCGCGAGAATGCCATGCGACTCCTCCGCTCGCAGCTCTACGACCGCGCCCTGCAGAAGCGCAAGGCCGCCCAGGCCAAGATCGAGGCGGGCAAGAAGAAGATAGAGTGGGGCAGCCAAATCCGCAGCTACGTCTTCGACGACCGCCGCGTCAAGGACCACCGCACGGGCTTCCAGACAAGCGACGTGGGCGGCGTGATGGATGGCAAAATCGACGGCTTCATCAAAGCCTACCTCATGGAATTTTCAGAGAGCGAGGCGCAGAAAGACTGAACTCCGCGCCCCGTTCTGCCCAATGTATAACTTATAAACCGACTATACCATGAACGTAAAGAAGAAACTCAAGAAAAGCGCACGCGAAGCCCGCGAGGCGCGTCAGGCCAACCGCGTAGTCAATGGCATCTTCATTGCCCTCATCCTCCTGATGGTGTTGGCGCTCTTGGCCTACTACCTCCTGCAATAGTGCATAGGGGGATGCGTGCAAATCCGCGTGCGCATCCCCCTGCATCTTTATTTCCATGCCATGTCACTTGAAATAGAACGCAAATTCCTGGTGCTCGACGACAGCTACAAGCGTCTCTCCGCCTCCCACTCGCGCATGAAGCAAGGCTACATCTGCAGCGAGCGGGGCCGCACCGTGCGGGTCCGCCTGACCGACGGCCGCGGCTATCTCACCATCAAGGGCCCCTCGCTCAACGGCGGCCTCTCGCGCTACGAGTTTGAAAAAGAAATCACCCTCGACGAAGCCCTCTCCCTCTTCACCCTCTGCGAGCCCGGCGTAGTCGACAAGATACGTTGGCGTGTGCCCTTTGGCCAGCACCTCTTTGAGGTAGACGAGTTCCTGGGCGAAAACCAAGGGCTCGTGGTGGCCGAAGTCGAGCTCCGTTCGGAGAGCGAGACTTTTCTCCGCCCCGATTTCCTCGGGCAGGAAGTCACGGGCCAGCGCCGCTACTACAATTCCTGCCTGCGCGTCCATCCCTTCACCCGATGGGAGGAAGAAAAACAATGAAGGGAGGAAGAAACACGATCAAGCGCAAGCCTCTCGAAAACCACCGTGTCACAGTCGGTCCGACTCATGCCCGGGTGCGTCTTCGAGAGGCTTGTGCTTTATTGTTGCCTATTGCGGCGAAGTGTAAGTGAAGTTATTGACCTTCACGCAAGTAATCCCATTGTTGATGCTCACCGTTTCCTCCCCCTTCGTGTGCTTCCAGGTTTGCGTTCCCTTCTTCCTTTTGCAGATGATGGAGCCCTCCTGTTCCGTAAAGATTTCCGCGAAGAGCGAATCCGCGCTGAACACCAGGAACACCTGCTGCGGCCCGTCGTTGAAGCGTTTGCCCACCTCCCAGAGCCGCACGCAGTCGTGCAGCGCATAGCTCCAGGTGTAGCCCGCCGAGCCGATGCAGCCATGATCGTCGCGGTCGTTGCCCACCAGTTTGCTGATGGTCGGGTGAGAGCAGGCCGTGAGCAGCAAGAGTGCGGCCAACGTGCAGAGCACCCTGCCCTTTTGTCGTATTAGGGAAAGAATAAGTCTCATAGAATTACTTTTTAGATAGTTTTGTGGTGGATTTGATTTTGCAAAGATAGTGCAAGGTGTATGTCGGGCAAAAGAAAAACATCAGGATTTTCATTTTCCGCTCCCGAACCCCAGCCACTAAGCCGAAAAGACGGGGCCAACCCGAAGGCAGGCTGGAGAAGGAGACCCACACCGGGATGAAAGCAAGTTTGCACGGCGCTTCCAGTCCTTTTTTTCTATTAAAAAAGATTGTAAAAGAGCGTCTGGCAGTCCATTCTTTCCGACTTTTTCGTACCTTCGCGGCCAAAAGTAAACGAAACCTTTAATTCACTTTCAAAATGAAGAAAATACGTGCAGCCGTTGTCGGTTATGGCAACATAGGCCGCTATACGTTGCAAGCCCTCGAGGCAGCGCCCGACTTTGAGGTCGCCGGCGTGGTGCGCCGTCAGGGAGCAGAAAACTGTCCCGCCGAACTCGCGGGCTATCCCGTGGTGAAGCACATCAGCGAGCTCGAGCAGGTAGACGTAGCCGTGCTCGCCACCCCCACGCGCAAGGTAGAGGAATACGCCAAGGAAATCCTCGCCCTCGGCATCAACACCGTTGACAGCTTCGATATCCACACGCAGATTGTAGACCTCCGCCGCTCCCTCGACGAAGTGGCCAAGGCCCACGGCGCAGTGAGCATCATTTCCGCCGGTTGGGACCCCGGGTCAGACTCCGTGGTGCGCACCCTGCTGCAGGCCATTGCACCCAAGGGAATCACCTATACCAACTTCGGCCCCGGCATGTCCATGGGCCACACCGTAGCCGTCAAGGCCATTGAAGGCGTGAAGAAAGCCCTCTCCATGACCATCCCCACGGGCACGGGCATCCACCGCCGCATGGTCTACGTGGAAATCGAGGAAGGCTACGATTTCGACAAGGTCGCAGCCGCCATCAAGGCCGACCCCTACTTCGCTTCCGACGAGACCCACGTGAACCTCGTACCCTCGGTCGATGACGTCATCGACATGGGCCACGGTGTGAACCTCACCCGCAAGGGCGTGAGCGGAACCACCCAGAACCAGCTCTTCGAGTTCAACATGCGCATCAACAATCCCGCCCTCACCGGTCAGGTGCTTGTGTGTGTGGCCCGTGCGGCCATGCGCCAGCAGCCCGGTTGCTACACCATGGTTGAAGTGCCCGTGATTGACCTCCTTCCCGGCGACCGCGAAGAGAACATTCGCCACCTCGTATAGTCCATCCCTCCCCGCGTACAGACACAAAAGAAGTGCAGCCAGCGAAAATCCGCTTGGCTGCACTTCTTTTTCTGGGCTGTTTGGGTTTAAGCCTCAATCAACTTGTCGTAGACGGGCGGAGTCGTTACGCCGTGCTTTTCGAAAGTTTCTGCAATGAAGGCTTGTTGCTCGGGAGTGATATGTTTTTCGCCGCTTTTGAGGCGGTAGTAAAGACCTTTGCCAAAGTGCTCCAGCAAGTCTTGCTTGATGGCTGAAGCCACGGAAGTATTTACGTCGTCGTAGATGTTGGTCATCCCTTGCGCCAGCACGTTGCGTGCTTCGTTCACGTTGTTCGTATTCATTGTCTGATTGTGTTGTAGTAAAGTCGGTGCGAAAGTACAAAAGATTTTTGAGTTGAGCCCGTTCCACGTTCTTAAAAGTGCGTTTTCTCGCCAAGCCCAAGTGAGCAAGCTCCCTTGAGCCTTTTGGCTGAACGAAAACGTTCTAAACTTTTCCCAATTCCGTCGCCCGGGCCACCGAAACCGACAAAGGCG
>CAMGGA010000047.1 GCA_946055515.1 uncultured Bacteroidales bacterium | reverse complement strand
TCGATTTCCACCACCTCGATGCCCGCGGGCGGGAGCAGGCGGTGCATGGCCGCATTGTAGGCCGCTGTGAGCGGGTCGGTGGGTTCGCTCCCCACGAAGCGGACCGTGGCGCGCAGGGCGGGGGCGATGTGGCGCACGAAGATGTCCAGGTCCAGCTCGATGTGGGCCTCGGAACGCGCGCTGTGCTCCTTGATGAAATAGGTGGGGAAGGTGGAGGCCGACACGGCGTAGATGCTCGCCGGGGCCAGGGCCGTGCGGGGCAGGGTGGCGAGGGCGGCCTGCAACATCGCGCTGCGTTCGGCGTAGGAGAAGAGGTTGTGGGCGTTCTCGCCGACGGGGATGACCACGAGGAAGTCGCATTGCGCCGCGGCCTGATCCAGCAAGTAGCGATGGCCCTTCGTGAGCGGGTTCGCGTTCATTACGATCACGCCGATGCGGCCTTCGTCGGGCGTTAGCGAGCGGAGCGGCACGAGGTAGCGCTCCAGGGCGTGGCGGTCGGTGTCGAGCAGGGCGGCCCCCTGGCTCTGTCCTATCAGGGAGAAACCCATGTTGCGGAAGAGCGGGATGTAGCACGGCTTCGTGAAGACCCGGACGTGGAGGTGCCCTGCTTCGAGGGCATGGGCCCGCAGGTGGGTCACTAATCGCGCCGCGAGGTGGAGGTCGCGGGCCTCTTCGCTGACGGCGAGTCCCTTGATGAGCGCGCCGTCCAGGCCGCCGCAGGCAAGGAGGCGGTCGTCGTCGTCGAAGATGCCCGCGAGGTAGTCTACCTGCGGCATGGTGAGCCCCTGGGCTTCGAGGAAGCGTTCCGCCTGCTGCCGGCAGAACCTGGCCGACAGGGGAATGGGGCGCAGGCTCAGGGGGCCGGCCGCGTGGTCGTAGTTGTAGGAACACTCGTCAGCCCACATAGTCAGCAATCATTTGGGCGATTTTGGCGTGGAGCTCCTCGCGGGTGTGCGAGCCGTTGCGCATGCAGAAGCGGGCCTCGCGGTCGCAGAGCAGGCAGCGGCGCGGGGGCGCGCCCAGCTCGGTGCGGCTGAGCGGACGGCCCTCGGGGAGAATGATGTCCGCGTCGAAGAGGCGCCCCAGCGGGTGGGTGTCCTCCAGCTCCACGGTCCGGCGCTTCGCCTCGAGCTGCGGCAGGTCCACGAGCCAGTAGGCTTCGAAGCCCGTGGCGAGGTCGCGTTCCAGGCGGTGGCGGCAGTGGGCGGCAAGCAGCTTGTCGAGCGCCGCACAGGCCGCGCGGGCCACGAGGAGCGAGGCTTCGGTGCGCTTCTCCGCCCCGGGCATGACCACCGTCAGCACCACGAGTGTGCACCCGGCGTACCGGGCGAGCAAGTCGCGCTCGAGGGCGGCCCGGGCGTCGCGGGCGGCGAGGAGTTGGGGGAGGCTGACGGGCATGGCGGCTTAGGGCTGGATGGCTTTGATGATGTCCTGGACCGAACCGTCGCGGGCGAGCACCACGCCCACGGTCTTTTCGCCGAAGGGCAGGGCGGCGGGCTGGCCAATGATGCTCAGCGCCTTGTCGCGCAGCCATTCGATTTCGACCACAGGGAGCCGGGCCGCGAGGAGGCGTTCGCGCAGTTCCGGGCGGCGGGGATTGACCGCGATGCCGTACTCCGTGACAATCACATCCACCGTTGCGCCCGGCGTGATGAGCGTGGTCACTTCGTCCACCACGCAGGGAATGCGGCCGCGCAGGAGGGGACAGACGATGATGCTGAGTGCAGAATCCGCTGCCGTGTCGGGGTGGCCGCCGATGGCACCGCGGATGATGCCGTCCGAGCCCACGAGCACGTTCACGTTGAAGTGGATGTCCGCCTCGAGGGCCGAGAGGATGACCACGTCGAGGTAGTGCGTTGCCGAGCCCGGTTCTTCGGGACTTGCGTACTCGCAGGCCGACACTTCCTTGTGCATGGCGTCGGTCTTGAGCGATTCGGCCGCCACCTTGTCGAACGACTGCACGTCGATGAGGCGTTCGATGAGCCCTTCCTCGTGGAGGCGGACCATGTGGGCCGTGATGCCGCCGAGGGCGAAGGAGGCTTTCACGTTGTCGCGGATCATGGACTCGCGGAGGTACTTCACGACGGCGAGCGAGGCACCGCCCGAGCCCGTCTGTATGGAGAAGCCGGGCTTGAAGTAGCCGCTGGCCACCACCACCTTGGCTGCCTGCTTGGCCAGCAGGATGTCGCGCGGGTTCTTGGTGTCGCGGATGGCGCCCGAGGAGATTTTGGACGAGTCGCCCACGGAGTCTACTTTCACCACGTAGTCCACGTGGTGCTCCGATATGGCGTTGGGCGTGTTGGGGTAGGGAACGAGGTCGTCCGTGAGGATGACGACCTTGTCGGCGTACTGCGCGTCGGGCAGGGCGTAGCCCAGGGAGCCGCAGATGCTCTTCGCGTTTTCCGAGCGCGAGTAGCCGCAGGCGTTGCCCAGGGGGTCGGCCGACGAAGCGCCGAGGAAGGCCACGTCGATGTGGAGTTCGCCGTTTGCGATGGCCGCGCCGCGTGCGCCGTGGCTGCGGAAGACGACCGGTTCGTCCATCAGGCCCATCGACACCTCGCGCGCCAGTTCGCCGCGCAGGCCCGAGGTGGAGATGCGGCTGATGACACCGTTCTTGATGTGCTCGATGAGCGGTGCGTGTACGTCCGTGAGGCTCGATGCCGCGAGGTGGAGGTTGCGGAAGCCCATTTCGGCGAGCTTGTCCACCACGAGGTTCACCACCTTGTCGCCTCCGCGGAAGTGGTGGTGGAAGGAGACAGTCATGCCGTCCTTTAGGCCCGAGCGCCGGATGGCCTCTTCGAGCGAAGTCAGTTTGGAGCTTTGCGCCTGGAGGTCTGCGCGGGGCGTAGTCACCTTCGGGGCAATGGAAGCCGGTTCGAAAACCTGCTTATGCAGTCTTTGGGCCTCGGCCTTCAGGTCTGCGGCCCTTTGTTGGAGTGCTTTCATCTGGAAAAAGGTAAGACGTGTTTAGAAATCCTCATTGTCGATGAGTCCGGAGGCTTTGGCCAATTCGATCGTGCGCTGTGCGCGGATCACGACGGGGCGGTCCACCATCTTTCCGTTCACCGCGACGACGCCCGAGCCCCTCGCTTCGGCCTCGCGTATGGCGGCGAGGATGGTGCGTGCCTTCTGGATGTCCTTCTCCTTCGGCGCGAAGACCTCATTGACCACTTCGATTTGGCGTGGGTTGATGATAGACTTCCCGTCAAAGCCCAGTGTCTTGATAAACTCCACTTCGGCGCGGAAAGCCTCCATGTCGTTGAGGTTCGAGTAGACCGTGTCGAGCGCATCGATGCCTGCGGCGCGCGCGGCCACGACGATGGTTTCGCGGGCCAGGCGCAGTTCGTCGCCCGTCTGCGAGCGCTGCGTCTTGAGGTTGGCGCAGTAGTCCTCCGCGCCGAGGGCGATGCCCATCATGCGCTTCGAGGCCGTGGCAATGTCGTAGGCGTTCACCACGCCCAGGGCGCTTTCGATGGCCGCCATGATCTGGGTGCGTCCGAGGCAGCCGAGGCGCTCTTCCACGCGCTCTATTTCGGCCTCCACCTCGCGTACCTCGTCGGCCGTCTCGGTTTTGGGCATACGGATGACGTGTACGCCGGCGCGCACCACGGCTTCAATGTCCTTGCGTCCGAAGGGCGTGCTGAGCGGGTTGATGCGCACGACCATTTCCGTCTGTCCGTAGTCCACGCTCTGGAGTGCGTGGTACACGAGCAGTCGGGCGGCGTCCTTTTCCGCCAGGGTGACCGAGTCCTCCAGGTCGAGCATGATAGAGTCCGGTCCGTAGATATGCGCGTCCGCCATCATGCCGGGATTGTTGCCCGGCACGAACATCATGGTTCTTCTGAGTCGCTGCATAGTCAGGGGTATTTCGAAAAAAGGTTAGTGTAAATAATAAAAGGAGAGGGTTGGCCCGCACGGGGCTCGGGGCTACACGTCGAAGATAGACTTGCCCGTGGCACGTTCGATGGCTGCCGTAGTGCGGGCGCGGATGGTGCAGTCGAGTGCGCCCTTGTCCACGGCTTCGATGTAGGCCCGTTCGAGCCCCAGCTCCGAGGCCGTTTCGAGGATGACCTTTTTGATTTGTTCGCCAAACTGGTAAGCCACCGTGCTGTCGAGTTCGATTTCGATGCCATCGGTGTCGGCGGGGAATACCTGGATAAAGATATCGCCGCTTTCGAGTGTTCCGGCTTGAGAGGGTTTCATGGTGCAGAAAAATAGGATTTAAGGTATCGGCGTGTCGGTCTGCGGCTGTCAGGCTTGGGCTTGCGTGCCCGTTTGCCGCAGTTGTTCTTCGCCGGGGCAAATCTATGCCTTTTCTTCCACACGCCAAATATTTATTCACTTTTTTTGCAACAAAAAAAACGGCCGCGCGAATCGCTTCGGGCGGCCGTGAGATTTTAGTCTCGTAGATGGGGAAAAAGTCCCGGCACCCCGGCCTTTCAGTCGCAGCGATTGAATTTTCAAAGCCTGCTTTTGGATTTTCAAAGCCTGCGATTGAATTTTCAAAGCCTGCGATTGAAATTTCAAAGCCTGGGACTGGAAGGGCGGGGTGCCGGGGAGGAGAGTGTGGGGGCGGGGGAGGGGTCAGGCGGCGAGGCGCTTGATCAGGCTCCAAAGCTCGCGGACCCAGAGAACCAGGGAGGAACCGACGAGGATGATGACCCAGTCGATGAACTTCAGGCCCGTGACGTTGAAGAACTGCTGGATGCCCGGCACTTCGACCATCAGAATCTGGCCCACCAGGATGATGACCGAGATGGTCAGCAGGCCGTTGCAGCCCTTGAAGTGGAGGGCGCTGCGTCCCGTTTCGTAGGCACGCGCATTGAAGAGGTAGAAGAAGTGCGTGACCACGAAGATGGTGAAGAGCAGGGTCAGCTCGTAGGGCGTCATTTTGCCCTTCTCGCCCAGTTCGAGGTGGAGCAAGTCGGTGAGCTGCTGCACCTCGGCATGCTGGAAGATGTAGAGGAAGCCCAGGAGCATCGCGAAGAAGAGGCCGCCTACGCCCACGATGTTGAGCGCCATGTCCTTGTTGAGGATGAACGAGCGGCGGTCGCGCGGCTTGTTGCGCATCACGCGTTCCGAGGGCGGGAGCGAGGCCAGGGCCATGGCGGCGAAGGTGTCCATGATGAGGTTGATCCAGAGCATCTGCGTCACCGTCAGCGGGGCCTCGGTGCCCATGAACGCGCCGCAGAGCACGAGCAGGCAGGCCGTCACGTTCACCGTGAGCTGGAAGAGGAGGAAGCGCTGGATGTTCTGGTAGAGCGAGCGGCCCCACATCACGGCCTTGCCGATGCTGGTGAAGGAGTTGTCCACGATGGTGATGTCCGATGCCTCCTTGGCCACCGAAGTGCCGTCGCCCATGGAGAGGCCCACGTGGGCAGCCTTCAGGGCCGGTGCGTCGTTCGTGCCGTCGCCCGTCACGGCCACCACCTGGCCGAGCTTCTGGAGCGTTTCGACGAGGCGCTTCTTGTCCATGGGGCGTGCGCGGGCAATAATCTTCAGGTCGAGGATGCACGCTTCGAGTTCGGCGTCGGAGAGGGCAGCAAATTCCGGTCCCGTGATGATGTTGCGGTCCGAATCGGCGTCTGTCCAGAGTCCGATTTGGCGTCCGATTTCCTTTGCCGTGCCCGGCGTGTCGCCCGTGACGATCTTGATGCGTATGCCCGCGCCGATACATTCGCTGACCGCCCCGGGCACTTCGGCGCGCACGGGGTCGGCGATGGCGGCGAGGCCGATGAAGTGGAGTCCCTTGGCCACTACGCGCTCTTCGGCGATGGTGGCGTCACCCTCGGCGAGCACCTGGCAGGCGAAGCCGAGCGTGCGCATGGCGCGGCCCTGCCAGGCGGCGAGGCGCTGCGCGATTTCGTCCTTCGTCATGCCCCCTTCAATCGTGGTGCAGAGGCTGAGCACCATTTCGGGCGCACCCTTCACGAAGAGCACGCGGCGGCCCTTCAGCGCCTGGCTTTCCACGACGGTGGCCATGTATTTGCGTTCCGTGGAGAAGGGCAGCTGTTCCACCACCCGTGCGCTTTCGCGCAGCGGCCGGTAGTCCTGTCCCTCGGCGTGGAGGTAGAGCAGCAGTGCCCCTTCGGTGGGGTTGCCCAGCACCTGCGGGCGTTCGCCGGCCGTGAAGTCGAGTTCCGCCGTGGAGTTCACGGCCAGGCCCTCGTAGAAGAGGGCGCGTCCTTCCTCGCCGTTGAGCGCCACCATCTCGTCCACGCGCATCTGGTTCTGCGTGAGCGTGCCCGTCTTGTCGGTACAGATGACGGTGGTCGCGCCCATCGTTTCGCAGGCGTGCATCTTGCGCACCAGGTTGTTCGTCTTGAGCATGCGGCGCATGCTGTAGGCGAGGCTGAGCGTCACGGCCATCGGCAAGCCCTCGGGGACAGAAACCACAATCAGCGTGACTGCAATCATCACGGTCTGTAGCACGTAGACCAGGAAGGGCATCCAGTCCGTCGTGTCGAAGTCCGGACGGATCATATAGGAGAAGATGCGTCCCACCACGATGAAGAGCGCGAAGGCATAGCTGATGCGTGTGATCCACTTGCTGAGCCATTCGAGCTGTTCGTTGAGCGGTGTTTTCACACTGTTGTCTATCTGCGCCGCCACGAAGACCTTGCCCTGCTCCGTCTGGTCGCCGACGCGCTCCACGCGGCAGAGGCCGTGGCCTTCCATCACCTTGGTGCCCTTCATCACGTGGTCGGTGGGGTAGGTGGCGTTGGGGTCGGCGTCGGCGGGGTTGGTGCTTTTCGCGCAGGCGGGTTCGCCCGTCAGCGTGCTTTCGTCCACGCTGAGTGCCGTGGCTTCGAGGAGGACGGCGTCGGCGGGGATTTCCTCGCCCGTGTTGAGCACCACCACGTCGCCGACCACGATGTCGCGGCGCGGCACTTGCGTCACGTTGCCGTTGCGGATGACTTCCACCGGCTCGTCGTCGTTCACCTGGTTGAGGATGCTGAACTCCTTGTCGGCCTGCATTTCGAAGTAGAAGGCAAGGCCCGTGGCCAGGAAGATGGCGATGAAGATGCCCACGGGTTCGAAGAACACCTCAGCCCCTTCGCCGCAGCCGAAATACTCGTAGAGCGAAATGCCCACCGACGAGAAGCCCGCGATGAGCAGGACGATGATGAGCGGGTCGCCGAATTTTTCGAGAAACTGCTTCCAGAGCGGGTCCTTCTTCGGTGGAGTGAGCACATTGGCCCCGTGCTTCTGCCGGCTTTCCGCCACTTGAGCGTCAGTGAGGCCAGTGAAGTGTGTTTGTTGTTCCATTTTGGAGAAAGAAAAAGAGATGTTGGTGATTCAGGAGAAAAGATCAGCGTTCGGCGCGCATCGGGTTGTGGAGGAAGTCGTCGTAGGCGAGACGGATGCCCTCCTCGAGCGGGGTGCGGGCCTCCCAGCCGAGCGCGCGTGCCTTCGACACGTCGAGCAGTTTGCGCGGTGTGCCGTTCGGTTTCGTCGTGTCCCAGCAGATTTCGCCCTCGTAGCCCACCGTCTTCGCCACCAGGCGGGTGAGTTCGGCGATGGAGAGCTCCTGTCCCGTGCCCGCGTTTACCGTTTCGTTGCCGCTGTAGTGGTTCATGAGGAACACGCAGAGGTTCGCCAGGTCGTCCACGTAGAGAAATTCGCGGAGCGGGCTGCCGTCGCCCCAGCAGGTGACGGAGGGCAAGCCTTCGACCTTCGCCTCGTGGAAGCGGCGGATGAGTGCGGGAAGCACGTGGCTGTGGGTCGGGTGGTAGTTGTCGTTGGGCCCGTAGAGGTTTGTGGGCATCACGCTGATGAAGTCCGTGCCGTACTGTCGGTTGAGGAACTCGCAGTACTTCAGTCCCGAAATCTTGGCCAGCGCATACGCCTCGTTCGTCTTTTCGAGTGCCGAGGTGAGGAGGCAGTCCTCCTTCATCGGTTGCGGGGCGAGTCGCGGGTAGATACACGACGACCCGAGGAATTCCAGTTTGCGGCAGCCGTTCTGCCAGGCCGCATGGATAACGTTCATTTCCAGCATCATGTTTTCATACATGAAGTCGGCGAGTGCGCTTTGGTTCGCCACGATGCCGCCCACCTTGGCGGCTGCGAGGAATACATATTCGGGCCGTTCGGCGGCGAAGAACGCCTCCACGGCGTCCTGCCGCGTGAGGTCGAGTTCGGCGTGGGTGCGCGTGACGATGTGGGAGTAGCCTTGGCGTTTCAGTTCGCGGACAATGGCCGAGCCCACCATGCCGCGGTGTCCCGCCACGTAGATTTTAGAGTCAGCTTGCATGGGTTTGAAGAGAGAAAATGGCGTGTGGCGCGCCAGTCACTTGGACTTCGCGCCACTCCTATAATATATACGCGCGCGCGAGGCGCTTGTGGACGTTACTTCACGATACCCTTTTCGAGGTATTCGGCGAGGTTGGTGCGGATATGGTCCGAGGCGCGTTCGACGGCCACCTTCTCCATGTCGTGTTCGACCATGATGCGCACGAGATCCTCGAAGCTCGTCTTGCCCGGGTCCCATCCGAGTTCCCGGCGTGCCTTCGAGGGGTCGCCCCAGAGGTTCACGACGTCCGTGGGCCGGTAGAAGTCGGGCGAAACCTCCACGAGCACCTTGCCCGTGGCCTTGTCGATACCCTTCTCGTCGGCCCCTTCGCCCTGGAACTCCAGTTCGATGCCCGCATAGTGGAAGGCCAGGCGGCAGAAGTCACGCACCGAATGCTGTTCGCCCGTGGCGATGACGAAGTCCTCGGGCCGTTCGTGCTGGAGAATGAGCCACATACACTCCACGTAGTCGCGGGCGTAGCCCCAGTCGCGGAGCGACGAGAGGTTGCCGAGGTAGAGCTTATCCTGCTTGCCCTGCTTGATGCGGGCGGCGGCCAGGGTGATTTTTCGCGTCACGAAGGTTTCCCCGCGGCGCTCGCTTTCGTGGTTGAAGAGGATTCCCGAGCAGCAGAACATGCCGTAAGCCTCGCGATACTCGCGTACAATCCAGTAGCCGTAGAGTTTGGCCACCGCGTAGGGGCTGTAGGGGTGGAAAGGCGTCTGTTCGTTTTGCGGCACCTCCTCCACTTTACCGTAGAGTTCCGAGGTTGAAGCCTGATAGATGCGGCACGTCTGCGTGAGACCGCATTGGCGCACGGCTTCCAGCACGCGGAGCACGCCCGTGGCGTCCACGTTGGCCGTGTACTCGGGAGAGTCGAACGAAACCTGCACGTGGCTCTGTGCCGCGAGGTTGTAGATTTCGTCGGGGCGGACCAGTGCGATGACCTTGATGAGGCTCATGGAGTCGCCCATGTCTGCGTAGTGGAGGTGGAAGTGCGGTGTGCCTTCGAGGTGGGCGATGCGTTCGCGGAAGTCTACCGAGGAACGCCGTATGGTGCCGTGTACATCGTAGCCCTTTTGGAGGAGAAATTCGGCGAGAAACGAGCCGTCTTGTCCCGTGATGCCTGTGATGAGTGCTTTTTTCATAAATGTCATACGTTGGGTGCGGAGCGCGTGTGACTGGGAAATGTTTGCCATCGCCTTCGCCCGTGCGCTTGTAATGCCCGCAAATTTACGCTTTAATTGCGAGATGGTACACAATTCCTCGGGGAAACTTCTGCGTGCCCCGCGGCGGAGGGCTGCCCCGGGGCTGCGCCGGCAGACGGGGAAGGAAAGGGCGGCTTGTTCGCGTTTCAGTACTTCCGGTCGCTGCGTGAAGTATTTCCAGTGGCTGCTGAAGTATTTTCAATCCCAGGGACTGAAATTTCAATCCCAGGGACAGAAAATTCAATCGCTGCGACTGAAAAACCAGTCCCTGCTTTTGTGCCGCCACCCCCGTTTGCCGCCAAATCTGCGCCCCAAATCTTTGCCTTCCTCCCCGCCTTGTAGTAAATTTGCCCCCAAATACAAAACGCTTATCCACATGGAAATCATTCTCCACTCCGAACAGGAACTCCCCGAAGCCGCCAAGCGCTTCGTGCAGGACATCGACCAAAACACGGTCTTCGCCTTCTACGGCAAGATGGGGGCCGGCAAAACGACCTTCATCAAGGCCGTCTGCGAGGCCCTCGGCGTGACCGACGTGGTCAATTCGCCGACCTTCAGCATCGTCAATGAGTACCGCTCCGACGAGACGGGCGAACTCATCTACCACTTCGATTTCTACCGCATCGAGAAAGTCGAGGAAGTCTACGACATGGGCTATGAGGACTACTTCTATTGCGGCGCACTCTGCTTCCTCGAGTGGCCCGAACTCGTCGAAGACCTGCTGCCGGGCGACACGGTGAAGGTGGAAATCGAAGAACTCGCCGACGGCTCCCGCGCCATCCGCTACTAACCCCACGCTGCGCTGCCCGCTTTCCTCTGACCGATGGGGCAGTGCGGCTTTTTTATTTTTCCATACCATGAAACGCTTGACATTCCTCGTGGCTTTCCTGCTCGCCGCCCAAGTCTGCGCCCAAGAAGTGGGACGCATGGACGAACTCCAACCTCAACAGAAGGCCGACGCTACCGAACTCAAACTCACGGGCGAACTTTCCACAAAAGGTAACTCCGACTTCCGGCAGCTGCGCGACCTCTGCTGGCAGCTGCGCCGCCTCGACCTCGGCGAGGCCCGCTGCACCGACATCCCCGACAACGCGCTCCACTCGCGCCACCGCCTCGAGGCTGTCGTGCTCCCCCGCAAGCTCCGCACCATCGGTTCGCAGGCTTTCTTCGCCTGCTCCTCGCTGCGCGAACTGACGCTGCCCGAAAAGGTGGAGTCGGTCGGGTCGGCGGCCTTCTCGATGTGTACGGGCCTTGAGCAGCTGACCATCGAGGGTACGCCCCGGCTGGGCGACTTTGCCTTTGCCCACCTGCGCAGCCTGCGCCGCCTGACGCTCCGCAGCGCCGTGCCGCCGCCAGCCTCGCCCACGGCCTTCGAGGGCATCGACCGCACGCAGGTGGAAATCGAGGTGCCGCGCGACAGCGAACGGCTCTACCGCAAGGCGGAGGGCTGGGCGCGCCTCTTCGGGCACGTTGCGGCGAGCGAGGAGGTTTGCCAGCCCGAACGGGTGCTGGTGCCGATGCCTGCCCGGCTCGAACGCTGCGAGGGCGAGGCGCTCACGGTGAACCGGCGCTGGGAGGTGGAGGCGGGACCTGACTTGGCCAACGAAACGGGCCATGCCATGCGCCTCATAGCGAAGCGGATTTTCGGCCAAACGGACGCGCCGAAACCGAAGGGACGCGCCGTGCTCCGCCTCGACCTCGACGCGGCACTCGGCCACCCCGAAGCCTACACGCTGGAGGTGGACAAGGAGGGCGTGCGCATCGTGGGCGGCGGCCAGGCGGGGGTCTTCTACGGTTTGATGACTTTCGACCAACTCCTGCGCGGCGAGGCTGAAACCCGCTGCTGCGCGGCCATTCCCTGGCTCCGCATCGAGGACCGTCCGCGCACGGAGGTGCGCGAACTGATGGTGGACCCGTGCCGCACGTTTGTCCCCTTCGACGAACTGAAGGCGTTCGTGCCCGAAATGGCGCGCTACAAACTGAACTCGCTCCACCTCCACCTCGTCGATGACCAGGCTTGGCGCATCGAAATCAAGGCTTATCCCGAACTGACGGCGCAGGCGTCGAAGCGCGTGGGTATGGACGACATGCTCCGCGTGGACAGTGGCTATTATACGCAGGACCAGATGCGCGAACTCGTGGAACTGGCGGCGCGCTACCACGTGCAGGTGGTGCCGGAAATCGAGATGCCGGGCCACGAGGTGGCGGCCATCCACGTGTTCCCCCAACTGACTTGCCACGCCAAGGAGGTGCCCATCCGCACTACCTGCGGCGTGTCGGACGAACTGCTCTGCCCGGGCAGCGAGTTTACCTACGAGTTTCTCGGCAAGGTGTTCCGCGAACTGGCCGAGGTGTTCCCTTCGCCCTACGTCCACCTCGGCGGCGACGAGGCGGGAAATCCTGCCTTGGACTGCTGGACGTCGTGCCCGAACTGCCAGGCGCTGAAGCGGCAGCTGGGTATCACCACGACGGACCGCTCGGAGAACTGGCGCCTGCAGGAACATCTCTTCAACCGCGTCATCGACACGCTCCGCACGAAGCATGGGAAAACGCCGATGTTCTGGTACGAAACGGACTTCAAGCGCATCCAGCCCGGCTGCGTCACCTTTGCCTGGCGCCACGGCCTGACGCGCGCGGCGCTCGACGCGGCGGTGGCCAACGACGCGAAGATCATGCTCTGCCCCGGCGAACATTGCTACCTGGACTACCCCATGGCGCCCGGCGATATGCCCGAGGTGAACTGGGGCATGCCTGTGACTTCGCTCGAGGCGACGTACGCGCTCGACCCTGCCTGGGGCATGGGCGAGGAGTTTGAACGGAACAACCTGTTCGGCGTGGCGGGTACGCTCTGGAGCGAATGTATCAACAGCCCGGAGCGCATCTACTACCAGGCTTACCCCCGCGCCATCGCCTTGGCGGAAGTGGGATGGAGTCACGCCGCGGTGCGTTCGTGGAAGGGTTTCCTGCAACGCCTCGCTCCCGCCGTGCGCGATTTGCAGCGCCGCGGCATTTCGTGTTCGCTGCGCTACGAGGGCGCGGAGGGATTTGAGCAGCGCTGAGGGGCGGCCCCATGACGTTTTGGGGCAACCCCATGACGTTTCGGGGCAACCCCATGACGTTTCGGGGCGGTGCAGGGTGTTGCATCGGTTGGACCAGCGTTCCGCGCGAGGGCTGAAAGCCCGACCTTTAGCACATAGCCCAGGGTGAAGCCCTGGGTGGCTGTGATGACGCCCGATGAGCCCTGTAAGGGCGACACCTTTATGCGGACGAATAAGGCTGTCGCCCTTGCAGGGCTCATTTTGTTTGGTTCGGGCTAACCCAGGGCTTCACCCTGGGCTATGTGCTAAAGGTCGGGCTTTCAGCCCTCGCGTTGAACGCTGGCTTTGTAAAAACAACTCCAGGCCCAGGGTGTTGCATTCGGTAGACAAGCGTTTAACGCCCGCCCCGAAGGGATTGCAGGTTTCCAGTTCGCGACCGCCGCAAGGTGACCAGCGTTCAACGCGCGCGCCGACGGGATTGCAGGTTCCCGGCCCGCGACCGCCGCAAGG
>CAMGGA010000046.1 GCA_946055515.1 uncultured Bacteroidales bacterium | reverse complement strand
ATAACCTTCTGATCCGTAGTCAGATGCTCTATTCAGTTGAGCTAAGGAGCCAAGTGCAAACGACAGCGTTTGTTGCTTTTCCGTGAAGGAGAGCCGAAAGCCGGACTCGAACCGGCGACCCTTTCATTACGAATGAAATGCTCTACCAACTGAGCTATTTCGGCGGGCTTCCTGTCGTTTTGCGGGTGCAAAGGTAGAGCTATTTTCATTACCTCCAAACATTTCCGCCATTTTTTTTCGTTTTTCTGTGCATTAATTTTCTTAATCTGCTATTTTGCACGATGAAGTTTACATTTCTAACAGATAATTCGCGTATTGTATCGAAAATCCACGATTTGCCACGGTCCGCCACGGACGTTTGGCTGCAACGGAGGCCCTGCGGGCGGTAATTACACCTTTTTTATAATGTATTCCAGTTTCGGAAGCTCCAAAACTTGAAGGTTATAAGGTTAAGGTCGCTTCGCTCACAGGTTGGAAGTTTATAAAGCAAGCCTTTAGTGCAACAGATTGGCTATGCATAGTCATTTGGAGGTAACTTTATAACCTCATAACCTGCGCGAAGCGCAACACCTCATAACCTCCGAGACTTAAATGATGTACTATATACGTAATTTAAACCCTAAAAAAACGCTTCACAGCTTCACAGAACGCTTGTTTTTCTATGAGTTTCATAAGAAAACAGTGTGAAGGGTAGGTCAAAAAAGCCTTCACACGATGGCGCGCACGGCACGGGGGACACAGAAGGCGGAGTAGGATTATCTGCCCCTGGCTTTGAAAAATCAAATGGAGCGATTGAAAAATCGGGGCCTGAAGTTGTGGCGGCGCACGGAAAATATAAACGAATTAGAAAGGAAAACACCGATGAAATCGAGATTTTTCGGGAAAATATATAAACGATTTAGAAAAGATTTGGAGGTCCCGGAAGGGGAAAATGGACGACAGGTGAAAAAGCGTGAAGGCTCGGGCAACAAAGCACGTACATTCGCCCCGACCCTTCACATTGTTTTGACTTGAAATTCAGAAAGAAACGAACATCGTGTGAAGCTGTGAAGGCTTTTTTTGGGCTAAAAACACGTATATATGCGCGCGCGTAAAGCCTCCACGACATCCCAAAAGCCGCTTCTGCCCGCCGTTTTCGGGCGAGACAATTGGACGCGTGGGGCGGAAGCAAGAACAGGGATTACGCCAAAGGCTATCGCAGACAAGTAAGAAGTTTTAGGGCGGGGTTTGATGGACACGCGAACATTTTTTCTTACTTTTGCGCACGCTCTGTGCACTGCCGACAAAGGCGGACGCTTGCTTCGGCTACACCTATATTATATAAGGTATGGGAGGCAACGCGCAGCACAATCGCTTGAAAACAAACAAAACATCTCTAATCTACGGATATCATTCTGTATTTAATCTTTTCATCTCCATGAAATTTGTAGTCTCCAGTGCGTTGCTCTCCGCACGCCTCGCCACGGTCGGACGCGTGATTGTCCAAAAGAACAACATTCCCATCCTCGATTGCTTCCGCTTCGAAATCCGCGGCGGGAAGCTCTCCATCATGGCGTCGGACGGCGACGCCACGCTTACTTCCGAACTGGAGCTGAACGAGACTGACGGGGAGGCCATCTTCGCCGTGAATGCCAAAACGCTTCAGGATGCCATCAAGGAAATCCCGGAACAGCCGCTGGAGTTTTACCTGAACACGGAATCGTTAGAACTGATCGTGGATTACCAAAACGGGCAATACCGCCTGCTTGCCCAGCAGGCAGACGACTACCCCACGGTGCCGGCCCAGGAGGATACGATGGCTACGCTGAACATCCCGACGGGACGCTTGCTGGGCTGCCTCACACGCGCCATGACGGCCGCAGCCAACGACGAACTCCGCCCGCAGCTGAACACGGTGTGCCTGAGCGCACGGCAGGGAGAACTGACGCTGGTGGGCACGAACGGCAACCAGCTGGCCATGACGCGCCTGACGATGGAAGGACTGGAGGTGGAACATGATTTCCTCCTCGGCACGCGCCCCGCGGGCCTGCTGCGCAGCATGCTGACGAAGGAACAGGGCGACGCTACGTTGTCGTTAGGCAGTCAGCGTGCCCATTTCGCAACGGAAAACTACGCGCTGAACTGCCGTCTGGTGGAGGGCCGCTACCCGAATTTCCGCGGCGTCATCCCGCAGGGCAACCCCTACGTGGTAAACCTGAACCGAGCTGCCCTGGTGAGCGTGATGCGACGCATCCTGGTGTTTGCCATCCCGGGCACTTCGGTGGTGCGCTTCAGACTGGAGAACAATTCGCTGAACCTTTCGAGCCAGGACCTGGACTTCGGAAAGAGCGCAGAAGAGAGCATGCTCTGCGACTACTCGGGTATGCCCATGCGCATTGCCTTCAAGGGGGCCACGCTGCAGGAACTGGTGCAGAACATGGAGTGCGAGAACGTGGTGTTTGAAATGGCCGACCCGAGCCGCGCCGCGCTGATCCTGCCCGAGAAAAACGAGGAGGGCGAGGAAATCGTGATGCTGATGATGCCTTCGGTGTTTAACGACTAACACGACACAGACGCTATGAAACTTTCTCTCTCGCGCCCCATCGTGTTCTTCGACATCGAGGCTACGGGGCTGAACACGGCCACGGACCGCATCGTGGAACTCAGCCTCATCAAGCTCTGGCCCGACGGCAAGGAGGAAACGGTGACGCGCCGCTTCAACCCGGGCATCCACATCTCGGCAGAGGCATCGGAAGTGAACGGCATCTTCGACAAGGACGTGGCAGACTGCCCGCGCTTTGCCGAGGCTGCCCCCGAAATCGCAAAGATGCTTGAGGACTGCGACTTGGCTGGCTTCAACTCGAACTATTTCGACATCCCCATGCTGGTGGAGGAGTTCATCCGCGCCGGTGTGGATTTCGACCTTTCGGACAGACGCTTTGTGGACGTGCAGGGCATTTTCCACAAGATGGAGAAACGCGACCTGACGGCGGCCTACCGCTTCTACTGCGACAAGGACCTCCGCGAAGCGCACTCGGCAGAGGCTGACACACGGGCCACGCTGGAGGTGCTGGAGGCGCAACTGGACCGCTACGCCGACACGCTCAAGAACGACGTGGGCTTCCTGGCGGACTTCTCGCGGCGCAACCGCAACGTGGACTTGGCGGGACGCATCGTGCTGAACGAACAGGGGGTGGAAACCATCAACTTCGGAAAATACCGCGGACGCCCCGTGGCGGATGTGCTGCGGCGCGACCCCGGTTTCTTCAACTGGGTGATGCAGGCCGACTTTCCGCAAAACACGAAGCAGACGTTCATGAGGCTGAAGCTGAAGGCGCTGGGCAGCCGCTAAGCGCAGGCTGCGAGGCCGCAGTGTTCTCCACATTCTCAGTAACAAACAGGAAAACAGTTCGAACGCTATGAACATTTCATCTCTCAAGGGCAAGCACATCGTGGTGGGCATCACGGGCAGCATTGCTGCCTACAAGGCTTGTCTGCTCTGCCGCCTGCTGGTGAAGGCAGGGGCTGAAGTGCAGGTGGTGATGACGCCTGCGGCCAAGGAATTTGTCACGCCCGTGACGCTCTCGGCGCTCACGGGACGGCCCGTGGTGTCGGAGTTTTTCGAGCACACGGACGGCACTTGGCACAGCCACGTAGACCTCGGCCTGTGGGCCGACGCGATGCTGGTGGCCCCGGCCACGGCCTCGACCCTCGGCAAGATGGCAAACGGGGTGGCGGACAATATGCTCGTGACGACGTACCTCTCGATGAAGGCCCAGGTGTTTGTGGCGCCGGCCATGGACCTGGACATGTATGCCCACCCGAGCACGCAGCGCAACCTGGACATCCTGCGGAGCTACGGCAACGTGGTGGTGGAACCCGCTTCGGGCGAACTGGCCAGCCACCTCATGGGCAAAGGGCGCATGCAGGAACCCGACGCGCTGGTGGAGGTGCTGGAGAATTTCTTCCATGGCGAACAGGCGCTGGACTTGCTGGGCAAACGCATCCTGATCACGGCGGGACCTACCTACGAGAAAATCGATGCAGTGCGCTTCATCGGCAATTATTCTTCGGGGAAAATGGGCTTCGCGCTGGCCGAAGAATGTGCGCGGCGCGGGGCTGAAGTGGAACTGGTGTGCGGCCCGGTGTCGCTCCAGACCCACCATCCGCGCATTCACCGCACTGACGTGGAGAGCGCGGCGGAAATGTTCGAGGCGGCCACTTCGCGCTTCGGGGAGCAGGACGCGGCCATCCTCTGTGCGGCCGTGGCGGACTTCACGCCCGAAGCGGTGCGCGAAGGGAAGATGAAACGGGAAACGACGGGGGAATTTTCGCTCCACCTGAAACCGACCCGCGACATCGCGGCGGAACTGGGACGCATGAAACGCGCGGACCAACGCCTGGTGGGCTTTGCGCTGGAAACGTCGGACGAACTGGCGCACGCCACGGACAAGCTGCAACGCAAGGGGCTGGACTTCATCGTGCTGAACTCGCTCCGCGACAAGGGGGCGGGATTCGCCGTGGACACGAACAAAATCACGCTGCTTTCGGCCGACGGGTCGCAAAGGGCTTTCCCGCTGAAACCGAAACAGGAGGTGGCGAAGGACATTGTGGACGCACTGTCGGCCAGCCTGCCCGCCGTAGAGTGAGCGTTATCATTGAATTTCATGGGAAATATTCTATTGCTATTAAACAAATGGTTCAAGTTGCGCTGGGCAGTAGCCATCGGACTCCTGCTCTGCCATTCGGCTGTGCTCCAAGCGCAGGAACTGGAGGCGCGCGTGACCATCAACCACCAGCAGGTGCAGGGCACGAGCACTTCGGTGTTCGAGAACCTGCAAACGACGCTGGAACAGTTTCTCAACGACCGCCAATGGACGGCGCTGCAGTTCAAGCAGAACGAGCGCATCAGTTGTTCGTTTACCATCACGGTGAAGAAATACACGCCCGCGGAAAACGCTTTCGAGGCTGCACTCCAGGTGCAGGCCACGCGCCCCGTCTACGGCAGTAGCTACACGACGGTCGCGTTTGCCTTCAACGACCCGAACTTCAACTTCACGTTCCAGGAATATGACCAGATTGACTTCCGCCCCGACCTCATCGACAACAACCTGACGGCTACGCTGGCCTTCTATGTCTACTACCTCATCGGCATCGACATGGACACGATGGCCCCGCTCGGCGGCACGGAATGTTTTACCACGGCACAGACCATCGCCACGGGAGCACAGAGCCTCCCGGCGAAGGGCTGGAAGGCTTTCGAGGACAGCAAGAACCGCTACGCGCTGATCACGGACATGCTGGACGGAGGCATGGAACCTTTCCGGAAAATGCAGTATGCCTACTACCGCGAGGGACTGGACGTGATGAGCGAAAACGTGGAGCGCGGACGCACGGGCATCACGAAGGCCATCAAGTTCCTCAAGGAGGCGCGGCAGAACAAGTCGATGAGTATGCTGCCGCAAATCTTCACGGAATACAAACGCGACGAACTGGTTTCCATCTTCAAGGGCCACGGCACGGCCAAGGAGAAGGAGGAAGTCGTGGAAACGCTCTCGAACATCAACGCCTCGCAAAACACCTATTGGCGACAAATCGGGCAATAGCGATAGAAATCATACACAATACGGCTATAAGTTAAAGAAATGATTCAACGCCTCACTATCTCTCACTACGCACTGATCGAACAGCTCGACATCCACTGGCTGCCGGGCTTTTCGGTGATTACCGGCGAAACAGGTGCGGGTAAAAGCATTATGCTCGGCGCACTCGAACTGCTGCTGGGCGGACGGGCCGATGCGAAGGCTATCCAAACGGGACAGAAGAAATGTATGGTCGAAGCCTCCTTCCTGTTGGACGGTTTCGACGTGGCGCCGTTCTTCGAGGCAAACGACATCGACTTCGACCCCGCGGAGTGCATCGTGCGGCGCGAGGTGACGGCGGCGGGCAAGAGCCGTGCCTTCATCAACGACACACCCGTGACAGCTGCCAAACTGAAGGAACTGGGCGCCATGCTCATTGACATCCATTCGCAGCACAAGAATTTGCTCATCCGCAACGAACGCTTCATCCTGGACACGCTCGACACGATGGCTGCACAACCTGTCCTCGGGGAAAAGTACCGCGCTGTCCATGCCGACTATAAACGCGCTGCCAGCCACCTCCACGCGCTGCAAGAGGCGACGGAAAAGGACCAGAACGATTTGGAATATATCCAGTTCCAACTCACGCAACTCGAAGAAGCGGCGCTCAACGCGGGCGAACAGGAGGAATTGGAACAAGAACTTTCCACACTGAGCCACGCAGAAGACATTCGACAGGCACTGGCCTCGGCCCAGCAGTTGCTTGAGGGCGAGGAGACTTCGCTGAGTCAGTCGCTGCGCTTGGCTACCGATGCGCTCCACGGTGTGGAGCAACATGCGCCACAAGCCGGCGAACTGGCCGAACGTCTCCACAGCGTGCGCATTGAACTGGACGACATCACTGCGGAACTGGAGCGGGAAGCGGATGCCGTAGAAGCAGACCCTGCACGCCTGTCGTTCGTGGAGGAGCGCTTGAGCACCATCTACAACCTCGAGCAGAAGCACCACGTGCAAACCGTGGAGGCGCTGCTGGAACTGGAAAAGGAACTGCGCGAGAAAATCGATGCTACGACGAACGCGGACGTATTGCTCGAAGAGGCTCGCCGCGAGGCAGAACGCCTTTACGCGCTGCGGAAAGAGGCTGCCCAAGAGCTGACGCGTTCCCGAAAAACGGCAGCCCGGCAAATGGAACGCGAACTCATCGCTGCGCTCCAGAACCTGGGTATGCCGCACGCCAAGATTACCATCGAAATCACGCCGCGCACGGAACCCGACGAATCGGGAGCGAACCGCGTGACCTTCCTCTTCTCGGCTAACAAGAATGTGCCGCCGCAGGACGTGAGCGAAATTGCCTCGGGCGGCGAGATTGCCCGACTGATGCTCTCCATCAAGGCGCTCATCAGTCGCCGCACGCACCTCCCTTCTATCATCTTCGACGAAATCGACACGGGCGTTTCGGGCGAAATGGCGGAACGCATGGCAATGGTGATGCGCCATATTGCCGAGCACTGCCAGGTGATCTGCATCACGCACCTGCCGCAAATCGCGGCGCACGGCCAGCACCACTTCAAGGTATACAAGGAAGACGGGGCGGACTTGACGCGCAGCCACATCGTGCCGCTGGACGAGGAGGGACGCGTGGAAGAAATCGCCCACATGCTCTCGGGTGCCTCGCTCTCGGAAGCTGCCGTGGAGAATGCACGGATGTTGCTCAAACGACAAGCAGTTACTGCGTAACTTCGGGTGATTGGGTTAGGCGCGCTTCTTCTCCACGTTTATGAGTGTATGAAGCGACTTTTTTACCTCATGACCTACGCGAAGCGCAACACCTCATAACCTCCAGATATTTAAATGTATAAGACTATGCTCCAAACAAACACTCTACTCCGATACGGTTTTCTCGCCGTGCTCTGCCTCTTGTTCGGGCTGCGCATGGAAGCGCTCTCCCCTGCCCCATCGCCCGCAGGCGCTGGCGATGCCTACAAGGCCATGGTCCAACTGTTTGTCTACGATGCCGAAGGCAAACTGCTCCGCGAAGGCACGGCGTTCTTCATCAATGCCGAAGGACAGGCGGCCACCACTTTCCATGCACTCCGCGGAGCGGCACGCGCGGAGGTCATTGACGCCAAAGGGAAAAAATATGCCGTGAAGCGCATTCTCGGCGCCAACGCAACTACCGACCTCGTGAAGTTCAGCGTGGAGGGTGTGAAGGAGAATGCTTTCCTCGCCCTTGCGACGACAGGGGCCGAAAAGGGCACATCGCTGCTGCTGTTGCCCGCACGAGCAGGAAAGAAGAGTAAACCCACGGAAGTGAGCATCACGGCCTCGGAACCCTACAACGACTTCCGCTACTACGACCTCTCGCTGCCCAACGAGGCGGACTACGTCGGACTGCCCCTCTTCACGGCTGAGGGTGTGCTGGTAGGTGTGGTGCAGAACAACGTGCAAAAGGAGGCCACCACGGCCTGCGCCATCGATGCGCGTTTCCTGCAGGAACTGGCCATTTCCTCCACTTCGGCCCTGCAGAAGGATTTGCGCGAATTTGCCATCCCCAAGGCATTGCCCAATGACCCTTCGGAGGCGCTGACTTACCTGTTTATGCTGAAGAGTGCCAACCCCTCGGCCCTCGCCGTGGCCTACGACGACTTCGTGACGCAATGGCCGGACATTTCCGACGGCTACGTGAACCGTGCCACTTTCAAGGCTTCACTGGGACAATACGAGGCTGCCGAAAGTGATTTCCAGAAGGCAATCGAAAAGGCGCAAACGGCAACGGGAGACTGCATGAAGGAGGATGCCGTCCACTACCAGATGAGCGCCACCATCGTTTCCTCGCTGCAACAACGGGCCGACTCGGCCGCTCCCGCAGCCAACTGGTCGCTGGCCCGCGCCGAGGAGGAGGCGCAAAAGGCATACGAGAAGGCACCGCAACCGCTCTACCTCATGCAGCGCGGCTATTGCCGTTTTGCCCAAAAGAACTATGCGGGGGCCTACGAATGTTTCGAGGCTGCATCGGCCGATGCTTCGTTTGCTTCAGCCGAAACTTTCTTCACCGCTGCACGTGCCCTGGAACTCTCGGGCGGCGACTCGCTCCGCGTGTTGGCCCTGCTCGACAGCTGTGTGGCCCGGCTGCCCCAGCCGCTCTCGGCGCGTGATGCGCAATACGTGCTGGAGCGGGTGGCACGACTGCTGAAGGCGCAGCGCTACCGCGATGCCGTGGCAGGCTACAACGAATATGAAAAAGCCATTGGCCCGCGCAACCTCACGGGACAGTTCTACTATCTCCGCTCCCAGGCGGAGATGGAGGCGCACATGTACCAACAGGCGCTCGATGATATCCGCACGGCCATCGCCATATCGGAACAGCCTCTCGCCTACCGCCTCGAAGAAGCATTCATCCTGCTGCGCGTCGGGGAGTTTGAAGCAGCCGCTGAAGCAGCGGAGAAACTGCTCGTGGATTTGCCCGAAAGTCCCGACTGCTACCGCGTGATGGGGATTGCCCACGGCGAACTCGGCCACAAGGCGAAGGCGAAGCAATACCTCGAACGGGCTGCGGCACTCGGCGACGAGGTGGCCACCACGTTTATCCAGAAATACCAATAAACGCATCCATTGAGAGTATCTCCTTTCTCTATTCTTTCTATGCGACTATTCTCCCTTCTCTTCTGCGCGGCACTTGGACTGGTCGCTTCGGCGCAATATGTGAAACCCATCGACAAGGATTTCGAACAATCCCAGCGCACCTCGGGCTTTGACGAAACAACACCCGATGGGGAAAGTTCGAAAAAGACGCATGTACCCGAAGGTATCTACGCCTGGACCATTGACCCTCGTTTTGGCTCGGTGTGCCCCGCTGACTACGACACCATTCCCCACGGCTTCCAAAACGAGAACTCTACCGATGGCCCGTACGGACACTACAACTATACGGGCAACCTCAGCGCGCCGCGCGTTTCCCGACTCTTCACGGAGCAGGGCTACGACATGCAGCGCTCGCCTTTTATCTTTTTCCAGCCCTACGACTATTTTCTCCGCTCCACGGGCGAATGGCTCTTCACCAACACGAAGTCGCCCTTCACCAACATGACTTACCACTCCTGCGGCAACAAAACGAACGGGGAGGACCGGCTGACCGCGCTCTTCTCGGTGAACTCGGGAAAGAAGCTGGGCTTCGGCGGTAGGGCGGACTATGCCTATGGCCGAGGCTACTACGAAGGCCAATCCACGGCGCACTTCGACGGTACGGTCTTTGCCTCGTACAGGGACGAACAATACCAAATGCACGCCTACGTCAAGCGCCTTTTCCTGAAGACACGTGAAAATGGCGGCATTGAGAACGATGACTACGTAAACCGCCCGGAACGCTTCCCCACTCGCTATGCCACGGAAGATATGCCCATCAACCTGGCAAGGGCCTGGAACAAGATGGAAGGCACGCAACTTTTCCTCACGCACCGCTACAGCCTGGGCTTCCGCCGCTACCGCGATGCGAAGGGCAATGAGGTGAAAGCGCCCGTAGCACCGGAGCGTACTGTCACAGACAGCACGCAGCAGTCGCCCGCAAAGAAGGCTGCCCAAGGCGACGCCTCGCACCGACAGCCGCGCTTGCCCCGCCTGGCCGACAAGACGGATGCGCCGGGAGAGGGGGCTTCGCAGTCGAAGGCGCGGCGCAAGGCCCAAATGGAAGCGGAGTCGGAAACGCCCGACTCGCTCAAGATTACCTCTGAATTTATCCCCGTGTCGAGCTTCATCCACACGATGAGCATCACAGACAACGTGCGGCGCTTCCAGTCGCACCAACGCAACAACGCCGACTCTCCGGGCTACTTTGAAAACTTCTTCCTCCCGGGCGACTCTGCCAACGACCGCACCCACCACTTGGGCATCGAGAACACCTTGGCCGTAGAACTCCACGAAGGTTTCAACCGCTGGATGAAGATGGGGCTGCGCCTCTTCGGCAAGCACGAATATGCACGCTTCGACTTCCGCGAGCCTAACGTTTTCGTTAAGCCAGATGAGCAAAGCCAAACTTGTTTGAGCTTTGCCATGGCGAGAAAACGCACTTTTAAGAACTCCACAGGGATTCTGCCGCAGCGCGTTTTCCACGAAAACTATTTCACCGTAGGTGCACAAATCCTCAGCCAGCGCGGCCCCATCGTGCGCTACAACCTGCTGGGCGAAATCCGCACCACGGGCACCGACTGGGGAGAGTTCAACATCGAAGCTGATGCCTCCTTGGACATTCCTCTGCGCGCCGACTCGCTCCACTTCGACTTCAACGGCTTCATCCGCAACGAACGCCCCTCGTTCTACTTCCGCCACTACTACGCCCGCAATGCGTGGTGGACCAACAACGACCTCGACAAGCAGCTCCGCACACGGCTCTGCGCCACGCTGCGCTACCGCCGCTCGGCACTCACGGCATCGTTGGAGAACATCCAGAACTACATCTATTTCCAGGAAACGCTCACGCCCTTCACGGCTACCGACGGCTTCGAAAACTTCCGCCACGGCGTGAAGGTGGCGCAGACGGGCAAGAACACGCAGCTCTTCGCCCTCACCTTGAACCAGGATTTCCAATGGGGCATTCTCCACTGGGACAATGAGCTGACTTGGCAAACGTCTACCAACCAGGACGTGCTGCCCGTTCCTGCGCTGACAGGCTACAGCAACATCTACCTGCTCTTCCGCATTGCCCGCGTGCTCCGCACAGAGTTGGGTGCCGACGTGCGCTACTTCACGCGCTACGATGCCCCCACCTACTCTCCCCTTGTGGGACAATATGCCGTGCAGGATGCTGATCACCGCGTGGCCATTGGCAACTACCCCATCGTCAATGCCTACGTGAACTTCCACCTGAAGCGCACCCGCTTCTACCTCATGGCCTCGCACCTCAACTACTCGGCGGGCAAAGGCAACCCCTTCCTTGTGCCGCACTACCCGCTGAACCGCATGGTTGTACGCATGGGCCTTTCGTGGAACTTCGTGAACTAAGCCTTGTGACTATTCATTAGAAAATAAGGGTTGAAGTGTCATTTACCGCAACACTTCAACCCTTGTTGTTTCTCAAAGCCCCAGCTTCTCTCTGAACTTCAGTAAGTGCTCCTTTTGAGCATCCTCGTCGTAGCCCGCTTCAGCAATCCACTCGCGGAAAGCTTTCAGGGCCAGCTCGCGCATTTGCGCCCGCCCTGCCCTCAATCCGCTCTCGAAAGGTTTGTAAGGCAAAAGATTTCTGTTGTAATTTCCGTCGCTCATGTCATTGCTTCTTGAGAACGATTTCGTTAAGCCAAAAGACCCAAGGGAGCTTGCTCACTTGGGCTTGGCGAGAAATCGCACTTTTAAAAACCGTTTAACTTTATTCTGCACAAAGCGCAGAGTCGGCCGCAAAATTACACAAAAAAGTCATTCCACCCACCCCCGCTACCCTTAGAGAGATTTCTCAGAAAAATATTTGCCCCGAATTGTTTCTCACTCTTGGAAGTTTTCCGTACTTTTGCGCGCAATAAAAACAAAATTGACTTTGTATGACTTCCGATTTTATTGCTGACAAGATTGTGATGGACGGCCTCACGTTCGACGACGTCCTTTTGGTTCCCGCCTACTCCGAAGTGCTTCCGCGCGAAGTTTCGCTTGCCACGAAATTCTCCCGCAACATCGACCTGCAAATTCCCTTCGTGACCGCTGCCATGGACACTGTCACAGAGTCCCAGATGGCCATTGCCATTGCGCGTGAAGGCGGCATTGGCGTTATCCACAAGAACATGAGCATCGAAGAGCAGGCCCGCCAGGTAGCCATTGTGAAGCGTGCGGAGAACGGAATGATTTACGACCCCGTCACCATCAAGCGCTACAAGACCGTGCGCGATGCCCTTGAGCTCATGCACGAATACCACATCGGCGGCATTCCCGTAGTGGACGACGAAGGCCACCTCGTGGGCATCGTGACCAATCGCGACCTCCGCTTCGAGCTCCATCCCGACAAGCGCATCGACGAAGTGATGACGAAGGAAAACCTCGTGACCACGACCACGAAGACTGACCTCCGCGAAGCCGCACAAATCCTCCAGGAAAACAAAATCGAGAAGTTGCCCGTAGTGGACAGCCAAGGCCACCTCGTGGGCCTCATCACGTATAAGGACATCACCAAAGCCAAGGACAAGCCCATGGCCTGCAAGGACGCCAAGGGCCGCCTCCGCGTAGCCGCAGGCGTCGGCGTCACGGCCGATACCATGCAGCGCATGGAAGCCCTCATCCAGGCTGGAGCCGATGCCATCGTCATCGACACCGCCCACGGCCACTCTAAGTCCGTGATTGAAAAGCTCAAGGAAGCCAAGCAGAATTTCTCTGGCGTAGACATCGTGGTGGGCAATGTGGCCACGGGCGATGCCGCCCGCATGCTCGCCGAAGCAGGCGCCGATGCTGTGAAAGTCGGCATTGGCCCGGGTTCTATCTGCACCACGCGCGTAGTGGCCGGTGTCGGTGTGCCCCAGCTCTCCGCCGTCTACGACGTAGCCCAGGCCCTCAAGGGCACAGGCATTCCCCTCATCGCCGACGGTGGCCTCCGCTACTCCGGCGATATCGTGAAGGCCCTCGCAGCCGGTGGTTGCAGCGTCATGATCGGTTCGCTCGTGGCCGGCACGGAAGAGAGCCCCGGTGAAACCATCATCTTCAACGGCCGTAAGTTCAAGACCTACCGCGGCATGGGTTCGCTCGAAGCCATGGAGAACGGCTCCAAGGACCGCTACTTCCAGGGCACGGTGAGCGACGTGAAGAAGCTCGTGCCCGAAGGCATTGCAGGCCGTGTGCCCTACAAAGGCTCCGTGCAGGAAGTCATCTACCAGATGGTAGGCGGTCTTCGTTCGGGCATGGGCTACTGCGGTGCTCCCACCATCGAACGCCTCCACGATGCCAAGTTCACCCGCATCACGGGTGCCGGCGT
>CAMGGA010000045.1 GCA_946055515.1 uncultured Bacteroidales bacterium | reverse complement strand
CCCACTCCCGCGCACTGTTAGGAGTTGCGGTGTCCTCGCCGCAGGAAGACCGCAAACCGTTCATTCGCCCGCGACAGAAATCAAGGCTACCGTGCGGCTGATTTGCCCATAATTCCCTACCTTCGCGGCGGGTTCTATCGTCAGACGAAAGGACCTGACCTTTCATCTCTACGCTCACTTTATGAAAATGGCTTACCTACTGATTGTCACGGGATTGCTGTGCCTCATTGCAGGCATTGCCGTTTATGTACACGAACAAAAGGCTAACGACCACGCGCCCGAAGTGGCTGTGCGCGCAGAGGAGAACGTCGCCGACGCTCCCCTTCCACCTCCTTCGACCCCCGAAATGCTGCCCGAAGCGGGCCCGGAAACGGAGACCGTGACCCCGGCGGAGGCTCCGGCCGAAGAGGCTGAAAAGGACAACTACGAGGAGTACCGCGCGAAAGGCTTGGAGTTTGAAAAATACGTGGTGTCGCATTTTTCAAAGAAATACTTCACCCTCAAGGAGTGGAGGGGCGACAAGGAATCGGATGGCGTCTATGCCACGTCCAACACGTATCCCGACATGGAGTACACCTTCACGCTGCACGGACAGTCCTTCGACTTTGCCGTGGAGTGTAAGTGGCGATCGAGGTTCAACGCGCAAGACAGGCTAGACTGGTCATACAAGGACCAGCTGGAGCGCTACCGCCAATTTGCCCAAGAGAAGGGCTTTCCCGTGTTCGTGGTGCTGGGGGTAGGCGGCACGCCGGACCATCCCGCCCATGTCTATGTCGTGCCCCTGGCGTCCATCCGCCACACCGAACTGCACAGGAACTGGCTGGAAAATTACCGTCACAAGGTGACTGGCAATTTCTTCTACGATATCCCCACGCAATCGCTACGCTAACAGGCCACGCGTCCGCCCTATTTCTGAATGATGAAGTGTTTCCATCTCCTTCTGTTCTTCGCCCTCAGTGTCTCCCCCGCCGCGGCACAGTCTGCCGACGAGGTGGAAGCACTCTTCGACAAGTTCAAGGCCGCCGCACGCTTTGACTATACCTATCCGCGCGAAAAGGTCTACCTTCATCTCGACGACGGGGCCTACTTTGAGGGGGACACGCTCTGGTACAAAGCCTACGTGGTGCGCGCCTCCTCGCTGCGGCCCACCACGCTCAGCCGCGTGCTCTACGTGGAACTGCGTAATGCCGACGGACAGGAGATGGCCCGACACACGCTGCGGCTCGACAGCCTCGGCACGGCTTCGGGCGGTTTTCCGCTGCGGCTTCCCGTGAAGGCGGGCTACCACGAGGTGCGCGCCTACACCCGCGAGATGGTGAACTGGGGCGAGGAGGCTTGCTTCTCGCGCGTCGTGCCCGTGTTCCACGCCGATGCCAACCCGCTCCGCAAGGGGGAACGCGACGGCGGGACGGAAGTGACCCAGCTGTTTATCCCGCAACCCGAACCGCACAAGCGCACTTCGCTCGGACAGCCGCGCCCGTGGATCATGAAGGATAGCCGCGAACGCCTGCTGGACTTCTATCCCGAAGGGGGCGGCAGGGCCAAGGGGGTGACGGGACGCGTGGCTTTCAAACTAACCGACGGCCGGGGACTGCCCGTGGACGACACGGTGAAGGTATTCAGTGCCGACGGCACGCTCTGCGCCACAGCCCTGCCCGAACACGAGGGCATGGGCGAGGTGGTGCTCCCCGCTTCGCTCACGGAGGGCTACGCCACCGTGGTGCCCGCCGCCACGCAGGAACAGGCTGCGCCGAAAGCCGCAAAGGTGCGCTTTCCGCTCCCCTCCCCCACTGCGCCCTTCGGGCTCTGGGCCGAGGCGTCGGACTCGGGGCTGTATGTACGTGTGGAGGCGGCCGAAGCCTTGCGCGGGGAGGAGCAGCTGCTGGGCCTGGCGGTGATGAACCGCGAGAATATGTGCTATTTCGACACGCTCACGCTGGGCCGCGACGCGGTAGAACTCCTGGTGCCTGCCGAGGCGTTGCGCGGCGGGGTCAATCGGCTCGAACTCTTCGACAGCGAGGGGCGTTCGCTGGCTTCTCGCCTTTGCTGGGCGGCACCGAAGCGGGCGGAACGGGGCCGGCACCTCTCGCTGGAGGTGATGCAGAACGAACGTGTCTACGCCCCTTTCTCTCCCATCGCCGTGAAGGTGAAGGCGACCGACGCGGAGGGGCGGCCGGCGGCGGGAGTGTCGCTTTCGATGGCGGTGCGTGACGAGGCGGGCAACGTGGTGGACGCGGCCGACGGCGGACTGGAGGCACACTTGCTCCTGGCCTCGGAGGTGCGCGGCTATATCCACTGCCCTGACCTTTATTTTACCCAGAACGATGCCGCACACAGCCGCATGCTGGACCTGCTGCTGCGGGTGCAGGGATGGCGGGCCAACCGCTTTGAGGTGCTCTGCGGCCGCGAAGCGTTTGACCTGCAACAGCCCATCGAGAGCAAACTCGTGGTGCGCGGACAGATTTTCCGCGACAACGACCGCCACGAGCCTTTCCCCGACGTGACGCTCGACATGCGTGCCTACCGCTACGAGAACGACTCGGTCCGCGCAGGGGCCATCGAGGGCTCGACCCGCACCGACGCGGAGGGGCGCTTTGCCTTTGAGTCGAACGTGGATTTTGAGGGACAATACTTGGCGCAGTTCACGATGCGCACGGGCGAGAAACAGAAGCGGAAATGGAGCCGCCTGGCCCTTGACCGCTGGTTTGAACCCCAGCCACGCGCCTTCCTGGCGCCCGAAATGGAGTTGAAACTCTACGAACCCGCGGCAACAGATGATACCCGCAAGGACCGGCGCGAGGCGGAAACTTTTGCCTGGGTCGATACGCTCCACGAAAAGGTGCAGTGGCTGAAGGGGGAGGTGGAAGTGGTGGCCCGGAAAAAGTACAAGGGGCTGCGCGGCTCGCGCTACACCTGGCTGGGCGGACCGCAGGCGGGCATGCGCAAGGCGACGAAGGTCTACAACATCCGGCAGGAATGGGAACGCTACAAGGACATGGGCAACGAGACTGTGATGGAAATCACCGACTTCCTCGGCTATCTCAACAGGGAGATGGAGCAGGACAGGGCCGGCACGATCGACGCGGATTCGCCCTTCGAGCAGCCGCTGGCCACGCAAACGGGCACGGTGGAGGAGGAAGGGAACGGCGTGACCGCCAATCCGCCGACGGACACGGCCGAACAGACTTCGCTGCGCTTCCGCGGACGCCCCACGCGGCTCTACGTGGACAACGTGGAGCAGGACTATCTCGAGCCTTGCTTCTGCAACGAAGTGAAATACGTGATGGTGGTGGACGACAACTACCTCACGGACCAAACGACAGGAAAAACGCGCCCCGTGAGCAAGGCGCGTTACAGTGTCTATCTCTACAAAGAACCGAAAGCGTGGCGCACCGAGGGAGGCAAGGGGAAAGAGTACCGCCACCTCTACGGTTTCACGCCGCAACCCAAATTCTACAGCCCCAACTACCGCGGCCTCGACCTGCCCTCCGAGGCTGACCTGCGGCGCACCCTGCTGTGGGCACCGCGGCTCGTCACGGACCAGAAGGGGGAGGCCCACGTGACGCTCTTCTACAACGCGCGCGACCACGGGCGGATAGACGTGAGCGTGCGGGGCATCAGCGCGGCGGGCGGACTGGCCGATTGGAATTGACTACAGCGGCGGTTAGCCGTTCTGTGCCGTATCGGCAGGTGTTGCCGGCTCATGGTGTGTCGGCTCATGGTGTGCTGGCTCTGTTCTGGCTGGTTCAGCGGCGGGCGCCACGGGATGGGCCACGGAATCCGCCGGTGCCGTGTGCCGGACGGGTGTGGGCAGCGTGTCGGCGTGCAACGAGTCGGGCTGCGTTTCCGTCACCACCTTCACGTCCTCAATCATTGGCACTTCTTCCAGGGTATCCGCCACGACCGATTCGGTCGTCTCCTCTTCCGGTTCAGGTGAGGAAAGCGGATTGGCCTCCGCCTCCGGCCAAAGCGAGCAAGTGCCTGCGACGATGACGCCGAGGAGGAAGAGGAATGTGAGGATATTGCAGATTTTGTGTTGCAGATTGTTCATGAAAGCGTGAATAAAGAACGGCTACGCGAAAAGACGGAAAAAGTGGTATGGGATATATTAGAAAGCCCGAGGCCGAAGCCCCGGGCGTACGATTCTATTATTCAGCAGCGGGAGCTTCTTCCTCGGTGGGGTCGACAAATTGCGTATATCCGCCGCGTACGAGGATATTGTACCACTGGATGAGTTTTTTGATGTCCGAGTCATGGACGCGGTCACGGTCCCAGTTGGGCAGCACAGCGTTCATGAAGTCCTCGAGTTCGGCTTTCGTAGCCGTCTTGAAGTTGAGAGCCGTTTCCTTGCCGCCTTCGTGTTCGCAGATGCTCTGGAAGATATTCATGAGCGGCTGGTCGTCCTCGTTGGTGTACATCGACACATCGTTGAGCGAGGTGACGCGGTCGCGTGCTCCTGCGGGAAGTCTTTTCTTTGTTTCGTCGATAGTTTCGACAATCAGCATTCCGCGTCCTTGCGAAACGAGTTTGTAGAGCCCGGGCTTGCCCGATATTGCCAAAATAGTGTCTTGCATTTGCTAATCTTAAAATAAAGGTTTCAATTTCGGGGGACAAAGATAGTGCAAGGCGAGTGCAGAGCAAAGAAAAGCCGAAGGTTTTTGTTTGCTCTGCCGAGCCGCAGCCTATCTTGGCGAAGCAAAGATAGTGCAAGGCGAGTGCAGAGCAAAGAAAAGCCGAAGGTTTTTGTTTGCTCTGCCGAGCCGCAGCCTATCTTGGCGAAGCAAAGATAGTGCAAACCGAATGCAGAGCAAAAGAAAAGCCGAAGGTTTTTGTTTGCTCTGTATAGGAACTCCTACGCAGCTCTTCAAGACTGAAACCACTTTGTCCGCTGGACAATATGCACCACTGCAAACCAAGCAAAGGCAATGCCCAGTTTGCCATGCACACCGCCCAAGCCAAAATGTCCGTGCGTCAGCCAAAACGGCAGGGCGCAGAGGCCCGTGAGCAGCGTGGCAAAGAAGAAAATGAACAACAACTTGAAAGCCCAGGAGCGATGGTGCCCGAACATTCTCACCCAGTTCGCCACCCCCTTCCAGTTTAGATTGAGATGCCACAAAGCCAGCAAAACAGCCCCCGCGGCGAGGGCCACATGCACCCAGACCCACACGGGATTAGCCAGTCCGCAGAAAGCCTCGCCATGCAAATTCTCCAAAAGAACGCCGCCCAACACCGCAAGCGGCATCGCCAGCAACAGCGCCCAATTACAAACTGACAAGTTTCTCTTCTTCATTTGCTACAGTTATTGGAACGGCCGCAAAAGTAGGATTTTCTTGAGACACCGCAGCTCCTAAGCAAAATTAAATTCTTCTGCGTGCCACTCTTCAGCTTCAGCTTCAGCTGGTACTACGAATACACCGGCGACCTCGGCTTCCTTGCCCGCCGCGTCGCGTGCGTTGGCCTGTTGATACAGGATGGAGAGGGAGAAAATACCCACAAGTGGTGAAGCGCGGGTTTGGCACATTTTCCTTACCTTTGCGGGCGATATGCAGTACAAATCTTACAAGAAATCAGACGCAATGTGCGACGTGATCTGCGACGAGCCTACGCTGCTCCAGACGATGTCGCGCTTCGGCATCCCCCTCGGGGTGGGCGAACAGACCGTGGAGGAAGTTTGCCAGGCCCACGGGGTAGACACGCCGACATTCCTGGCGGTGGCCAACTTCGTGAAGCGCGGGGCGAAGGGGGCAGCCCTCTTGTTGGACTCCGTGTCGGTCGGGTGCCTCACCGAGTACCTGCGCCGCGCCCACTCCTTCTTCCTCGACTTCCAGCTGCCCGCCATCCGCCGCAAGCTGCTCGAGGCGCTCGACTGCTCGCAGACGGGGGAAGTGGCTTACCTGATTCTGAAGTTCTACGACGACTACATGGGGGAGGTGCGCAAACACATGACTCATGAAAACCGCAAGGTGTTTGCCTACGTGGAGGAACTACTCCAGGGACGGCGCCCCGCGGACTACTCCATCGCGCAGTTTGCCCGCGCCCACTCGAGCATCGACGTGAAACTGCAGGAACTGAAGAACATCATTATCCGCTACTATGCGCCCACGGAGAAGGCGGAACTGCTGGGCTCGGCGCTCTTCGACATCTTCTCGTGCGAGGCGGACCTGCGGCTCCACTGCAGCGTGGAGGACGAACTCTTCGTGCCCGCCGTGGCTATCCTGGAGGAACGGGTGGCGATGGAGGCGACGCCGCCCGCAGGGGAGGATACGACGGCTGCCAAGGCGGAGGGGATGCTCTCGGAACGCGAAAGGGAAATCGTGCACTGGGTGGTGTGCGGCTTGTCGAACAAGCAGATTGCGGCCCGACTCTTCATCTCGCTGAACACGGTGCTGACGCACCGCAAGAACATTGCGCGCAAACTGGGCATCCACTCGGTGGCCGGCCTCACGATTTACGCCATCGTGAACAAGTTGGTGGACGTGAAGGAGATTGAACAGGCGGGCGTGAACGGATAACGTAAGACGGTTTATTCTTTATTGTATGTTACTTGAAACTCTCCTTTCTTTCCTCCGCGCGCATCTGCTGCGCTTCGTCTGCCTGTTGGCCTGTTGCGGCGGGGCTGGCCTGCCCCTTTGTGCGCAGGTGCCAAACCTGACGCCAGGCTCGAAGGTGGCGGAGGCGGAAGTGCAGCGGCGGGGTGCGGCGGCCTTCTTCGGCGTGGAGGAGTTGCCCGATTCCATCGTACGGCTCATGCGGGGGTGCACGTGGCGGCCGGGCTGCCCCGTACCGCTTGCCCGCCTGCGCTACCTGCGCTGCCTCCACCGCAATGCGGAGGGCGAGGCCGTGGTGGGGGAAATGGTGGTGAACGCGCAAATCGCGACGGAGGTGGCGGCCATCCTGCGCACGCTCTTCGACTCGGGCTATCCCATCGAGCGGATGGTGCTGGCGGACCGCTATGGGGCGGACGACGAACGCTCCATGAGGGCCAACAATTCGTCGGGCTTCAATTACCGCACCATAGCGGGCACGCGCCGCACGTCGAAACACGCGCTGGGACTCGCCATCGACATCAATCCGCTCTACAACCCTTGCGTGAAACGCGGCCGCGACGGCAAGCAGCACGTGCAGCCCGCCACGGCTACGCGCTATGCCGACCGCTCCCGGCGTTTCCCCTATACGCTGCAGCCTGGCGACCTCTGCTGCCGGCTGTTCCAAAAACAGGGTTTCCAATGGGGAGGTAGCTGGAAACGGACGAAGGATTACCAGCACTTTGAACGGTAGGCGGATTTTCTGAAAGAAAATGAAAAATCCTCTGGCTTTCTCCTTTTCGTTGTCTTCGGTTTGCACTACATTTGGATAATGTAGGCTGCACCTCAACAAAGAAAATGAAAAATCCTTTGGCTTTTTCCTTTCCTTTGTCTTCGGTTTGCACTACATTTGCCGCGTTGAAATGTTTTCCAATAAACCTTTTTAACCTCATATTTCTATGAAGAAGTTCCTCCTTTCGGCGGCCTTGGCGCTCGGGATGGTATGCTGCCCCCCGCTGCTCTCCGCCCAAAATGCTTATTCAATTTACCCCGTTCCCCAGCAAATCAGTTATAGCGGCGGAAATGTGTGCTTCACCGACGAGGTAGAGGTGATTTGTTCCGATGCCATCGACGAGGCCACACGCAACCGGGCCCGGGAAGTGCTCACCGCACACGGGCTGAAACCCTTGTTCCTCAGCGCCTCCACAGGTAACGTCAAGACCGTCCTGTTGCTGGGTGTGGCGGGGAACAACGACGAGCCGAACACTATGGTCGACGTCTTAGGCATCGCGAAGGACGTGCTCACCACGCCGGGCAAGTACGACCGGCATTTAATCAGCCTGAAGGAAGCCTCGGAAGGCGAGGGTTTAATGATTATCCTGGGCGAACACACCGATGCCGTGTTCCACGGACTGGCCACGCTGGAGCAGATGCTCGACCAGGGCCACACCACGATGCCGACAGTGACCATCAACGACTATGCCGACCAGAAGAACCGCGGACTGGTGGAGGGCTACTACGGCTACCCCTATTCCGTGGAGGTGAAAAAAGACCTGATGCACTTCATGATGCGCTACAAGATGAACACCTACCTCTACGGCGCGAAGAGCGACCCCTACCATTCGCAGTACTGGAAAGACGCTTACCCCCAGACGGTGACGGAGGAACAGGAAGGCAACGGCTGGCTCTCGCAGGAAATGGTGAGTGACATCGCGGCGACTTCGGCGGCTACGAAGGTGAACTTCATCTGGGCCATCCACCCGGGCAACGACTTCATCTACAGCAGCACCGTCGTGAATGACATCATGGGCAAATTCGACAAGATGCACCAACTCGGCGTGCGCCAGTTCGCCGTGTTCGTGGACGACGTGGACGTGCCCAACTCGGACGCTGACCTGAAGAAAAACGCCGACAACCTCACGGCCCTGCAGCGGGCACTCGAGGAAAAATACAACGCGCCGGGTGCCGAAGCTGCCGACACGGTGAAACCGCTGCACTTTGTGCCGCAAATCTACTGCACAGCATTCGCCAGCAGCACGGACCAGTACAACCGCTTCTTCCAGGCGCTGGCCTCGACACCAGAATACATCTCCATCTACACCACGGGCTACGGCGTGTGGAGTGTGCCCAACAGCGGCGACCTCGCCACGCCCAAGGCACAGCTGGGCCGCGACGTGGCCTGGTGGTGGAACTACCCCTGCAACGACAATGCCGACGCGCAGATTTTCCCCATGGACATGTACACCAACTTCTACGACATGCCGCAGGTGGATTCGAGGGCGAAACTGCCCACTGAACTGGAAGGGGGCATCGGCATCGTGAGCAACCCGATGCAGCAGGGCGAGGTAGCCAAGACACCGCTCTTCAGCGTGGCCGACTATGCGTGGAACAACAGCGGCTTCGACAACGCTGCCTCGTGGCAGGCTTCGTTCAAGGCCGTGCTGCCGGGCAATGAGGCTGCCGCCACTGCCTACAAGGCGCTGGCACCCTATCTCACCTACAACGACCCCGACGGCTTCGGCACGCTCATCAGCCAATACAAAAAGACGAAGGACGACACGGAACTCGTGGCTACGCTGGACGCTGTCGTGGCGAACGCCAACGTGCTCATCGCACTGAAGGACAGCGAGGTGGAAAACGAACGCTTGCTCTACAAGGACCTGAAGCCCTGGCTCCTGAAGCTCCGCGCCATGGCTTCCGTGACGCTCGCCTACCTGAACGAGGACGCGGTCGAAGGGGCCGACGAGGAGGCTGTCTGGGAAAGCTACATAGGTTGCCTGCGTGCGACGGAGGCGCTCGAAACGGAAGAGGACTTCAAGGCTTATGCGCTCGAGGGCATGGGCAACGGCATCAGCGTTTCGGTGCGCACCGCCCTGCCCGCTACGCGCTACCTGCTGCCCTTCATTACCTACCTGAAGGAGCACGGACTGACGGGATGGATTCCGCAGGAGATGGACGTCACCAGCGACACCTACTGCACCAACCAGGAGGGCTTGCGCGCCACGGTGGGCAACAGCCAGAACACAGTGGCCATGAAGAACAACGGCTTCACGCTGGAGCCGCACAAGTACCTCGGCATCATGCTCAAGAAGCCCACCCTCGGCACCACCGTGACGGTGGCGGACACGCTGCTGCAGAACTACCACGTGGTGATGAGCGCCGACGGCAAGCAGTGGACGCGGCTGACGGCCACCGAAACCTCCCCCGAAGGTTATCTGCGCTACGTGGCGGTGGTGAACGACGACGAGGAACCCGTTAGCCTGAAGCTCACGCGCAAGTCGATTGGCATCAGCGTGCCGGCTCCCACCACCGTGGCCGCCACGACGATTCCCGAAGGGAACATCTGGGACAACCACACGGCGCAGTATATGGTAGACGGCGACTACAATACGTTTGTGTGCCTCAACCGCAACCAGACTACGGGCGACGCCTACGTGGTGGACTTGGGCAAACCCACCATCATCCGCAACGTGCGCATCGCCATGGGCACGGTGAACGGCGACTACATGACGGAAGGCCGCGTGCAGGTGTCGGCCGACGGCACGACGTGGAAGAACCTCTACGTGAAGGGTACTTCCACCCAGGCATTTACCATGTCGCTCTCGCAGGTGAAGGACTACTCCGACGAAGCGAAGCTCTGTGACTTTGACGGCAAGTCGCAGGAGGCCCAATACGTGCGACTCCTGGTTTCCAAGGCGAACACGGCGAAGTGGCTGCGCCTCTACGAGATTGAGGTGAACGGCCCGGGCACTACGGCGCAGCTGCGCTGCCACGACAACCTGCCGCTCGAATTGACGGAGGCTACCGACGGCCTGCCCTACACTTCGACGGCGAAGGCTTCGGGCGGGGAGATTCTGTATCATTTCCAGAATATCCGTCTGCTGAAGGCCGTGACGCTCTATTGCGACGAGACGACGGCCCGCGCGGCCACTGTGCAGCTGAGCCGCGACGGTGAGCAATGGACCGAAGGCAAGGCCATCGACAGCAACATCTTCCGCCTCGACTGCAGCGAAATGCCCGATGCCAACGTGCTCCGCATTTCCTGGCAAGAGGGCACGGCTCCTGCCATCTACGAGATTGTGGAGAATGCCGACGAGGAGAACTCCGTGGTGGTATCCCGCATCGAGGCCCTGTCCGCCGAAGGCAGTGCCAGCGGTGCTCCTTCACTGGTTTATGCTGACGGCAACCTGCGCGCCAGCATGGCAGGCTGTCAAATCCGCAGCCTCTCGCTCTACGATGCCAAGGGCCAGCTCATTGCCCGCACGAGCCGCACTGAACCTGCCGCTGAGGTGTGTCTCCCCCTGTCGCAGGCTGCGCCGGGCCATGTCATTGCCGTTGTCACCGACAGCCGTGGCCAGCAGCACTCCTTCAAGGTGGTGGTGTCGCGCTGACGGGGCGCTTGACTTTCTACCCAAAGTAATTTAACGGCAAGGCCGGGTCGAAATCCATACCTTTCGACCCGGCCTTGTTCTGTCTTTAAATAAGGGGTGTGCCGCTTGCAGCTTTTCTGCTACAACCTGTTTTCTCATTTTACGCGCTTGCAGGGGGGCTGGCTTACGCCGTGTCTCTTGGCTCTGATTTCAAATAATTGGCTCAGTGGTTGTCACAAAAGCCAGAGTGCCGTGTTATATAGGTAACGGCGAGCGTTTTCCTTACAGACGATACCTCTGCGCCGCGAAAGGATGACGTTCAACCGATACTTCTTTATCCAAAACTCAAAAACCGCCCCTACTCCATGCAATCTGCCCTTTCATTTTTCCAGCTTCGCCAGCCTGGTCGGCCAACGACAGCCCAGACAAAACATTTGCCGCAATCCTGCCAAGCAAAACAGCTTCTGCGTTTTACTTTATTCTCATTGGCCTTATTCTCTCTGAACTTGGCTTCCTTTGCCCAGGAAGAGAAGGACAGTGTGGCTGTTTACGGCAACATTTCCGACAGTTTTACCTACGAGCAGTTGAAAGGGGTGCATGTCGAAATCCTGCGCGCAGACAGTTCGCTGGTATGCGAGTTCCATACCGGGCCCGTATTTGGCTATGGAGGGTACAGGCACAATCTTGACAAGGTAGGCTATCTCTATGTGCCCCGCGAGACGTGCCTGTTCCGTTTCACGAAGGAGGGGTATGTGTCCCAATGCATCACGCTCGAGAAGAAGCACATCGGCCGGCGCGAGAAACGGGTGTTTCTCGGAGAAATCCATTTAAAGCGCGTGTCCCGCGACAAGGATTTGGACGAGGCGGTCGTCACCGCCTCCAAAATACGCATGGTGGTCAAGGGCGACACGCTGGTGTACAATGCCGATGCGTTCCAACTGGCTGAAGGCTCTATGCTCGATGGACTCATCAAGCGGCTTCCGGGGTTCGAACTGCAAGGGGGACAGATACGCGTGAACGGCGAGTATGTGAGCAGTCTGCTCGTGAACGGTGAAGACTTCTTCCGGGGTGATCCGCGCGTGGCGCTCGAAAACCTGCCGGCCTACATGGTAGACAAGGTGAAAGTCTATCGCAAGGAGCACGCCTACAGTTATATCACCAAGGAGAGGGACAAGAAGGAACTGCCCTTGGTGGTGGACGTAGACCTGAAGCGGCAGTACGCAGTCGGCTGGGTGGCGCATGTCGCTGCGGGGTATGGACTGGCGGAGCGCTACTCAGCGCGCCTGTTTGCCCTGCGCTTTACAGACCACTCCCGTCTGGCTGTGTACGGAAATGCCAACAACACGAATGACACGCGCGAGCCCGGCGTGACCGGCGACTGGAAAGCGCAAGGGACTGCCTCCGGACGCACCACGATGCAAGCGGGAGGCTTCGAGGCACTGGTAAAGGACAAAAAGGGCGTGTGGAAGTACACGGGAAATGTGCAGGTGGCGCGGCGTCGGTCTGACGACCGCAGCATCGCTTCTACCGAAACTTTCCAGCCGGGATTGCAGCAGGGGGCTTTCTCCAGAATGAACTTGGAAAATACAGGCAGGCAGCTGAAAGTGCAGACTGCCCATCAATACTCCAACCAGAATAATCACAGCTTCCTGACGCTCGCGGGGAACGGGACTTACAGTCGGAACCGCCGCCGCGCCATCCTCCTGGGGGCTGAGTTCATGGATGACCCGAAAGATGCTTACCGCGCGGCTTCGCTGGACAGCGTTTTCCTTGGAACAAGCGACCGGCTCGCCGCCTTACTGCTCCACAAGCAGCGGGAACAGAGGAAAGAACGGTCTGACCTTTGGAACGGTAACGTGCAGCTGAACAGTTTCATCGAAATCCCGCACACGCCCGACTATCTCAATCTTTCTGCCCAGGTGCAGGTGGAGAAACTGAAGCAGAAGTCCTTCTCCGACTATTTCCTCAGCTACAATCCGGCAGTAGCGGAGGACAGACTGGACGACCAGCGCCAGCGCTATACTGCATCCCCGTCGTTTGCCTTGGATGCGGACGTAAATCTGACATACCACTATCGCCCGGAATGGGGCTTCATCGAACCTCATTATATTTTGAAGGAGAGCTATCGCGACACGGACCTTTCGCTCTATCGTCTGGACCGCTTGGGCGAGGGCGCGCCGGAGTTTGGCGAACTTCCCTCGAGCGTGGAAGCCTTGATGCGTTGCTTGGATGCCCCGAACTCTTACACTTCGAGGCTGAATACGCAAACCCACCGCGTAGGAGCGAAGTTTGCAATCTGGATTCCGGGAAAACTGCCCAGCCATCGTTTGGCCTTCTTGCCCGAAGTGGAATGGCGCATAGACCATCTTGCTTACCACAGGGACTTGCTGCACACCAAGCCACACCGGAGCAAGGCTGTCTTTGTGCCCTCGGTGTCGTGGGGCTTTGATAATTGTTATATCCACTACAAAATGGCATCCTCCTACCCCGACCTCCTTAGCCTGCTCGACTATACGGACAATTCCGACCCGCTGAATATCTACCAAGGCAATCCCGGCCTGAAACGGAGCGTCAGGCACAGCGTGGAGTTCAGCCGCTCGCTGGGCAATTACCAGACGGGTTGGCACTTCTATCTGACGGGCGGGTGGCAAATGACGCACAACGCCATCGCCCACGCCATGCACTACGACCCCGCCACGGGCATCCGTACCTTTTCGCCGCGCAACGTCAATGGCAACTGGGGAGCGAACCTTTCGGGCG
>CAMGGA010000044.1 GCA_946055515.1 uncultured Bacteroidales bacterium | reverse complement strand
GATTGGGCCACCTTTACCCTACCCTTTCCGCGCCCCCAGTCGAGCAGGGGAATGGAGACTGAGATGCCCGCATATTCCTGGTTCATGAAGTTGCGGTACAGCCCACGCAACTCGTTGCCCGTTTGGGAAAGGCCGAACTGCACGTAGAGGTCGGCGCGGAAGCCCCGGTTGGCCTTGGCTTGCGACAGGTTGCCTTCGCTCTCCTTCTGGATGCGCCGGTAGTATTCGGGCACGCTGCTGTTTGCCAGCGCGAGCTCCATGGCCTGCGGCAGGGACACCTGGAACGGCGGGACGCTGTCGGGCAAAACGAGCCGCAGCACAGCCGCCCCCGGCAGGGCGAGGAAGGAACGCACGCGCTGTGCCGTTTCCTTCAGCGACACCTCGGCATCCATCACGTTGGTTTCCTCATTGAGCCTGTTAATTTCGAGCTGGAGCATCTCGTTTTGGGTGATGGTACCTATTTCGTAGCGGCCTTGTGCCATGCTATAAAGTGTGTCGGCCGCAGCAAAGTTCTGACGCGCCATGTCCAGTGTGGCCTGGGCCGTGGCGAGTGCGAAGAAGTGGTCGCAGGCATTGGCCGAAATCGTTTCGAGCGTTCCGGCATACTCTTTCTTGGCTTCGCGGTAGCGGATAGGTTCGATGCGTCGGTCCCACTTCAGGGAGTTGTGGCCGAAGAGGCTCTGCTCGTAACCGATGAGCAGCGGCTGGCAACTGTAGGCCGTGGTGTGCTGCTGAAGTTCGTCGATGCGGTTGAGCGTGCTCTTCAGGAAGAAGCTGCCGCCCGTCCAGCTGATCTGCTGGCTTACCTTGAGCGTGAGGTCTGCGCCAAACTGGTCCTGCTGCAGAAACAGTGTCGTGCCGTCGGGCTGCGCTATCTTGTTCATCTCCTTATTGATATAAGGGGCGGAGGCGAGCGTGACGGACGGCAGCAGGTTGGCGCGGAAGTAGCGGTAGTTCCAGTAGGCCGAGAGGAAAGCGTTGCGTGCGCTTTGGGCCGAAGGCGACTGCCGCTGGGCCAGGGCTATCACGTCCGGCAGGCTCAGCACCAGGGTATCGGCTTCTGTGGCCTCCAGGCTGTGTGCCCAAAGGGCTGCCACCAGCAATAGTACTACGCTTTTCTGTTTCATGGGGACAAAAATACAGGGAACCTGCGGGACAGCAAAGGGTTTACCCTCGAGCCGGTGACGAATGTATGAAAATCATACACTCCGCTGTATGAAAATCACACACTCTTCGCCGCCCGTGCCAGAAAACCCCACGACGCCTTGCCGCCAAGGGAAAAACAATCTACCTTTGTCCTGCAAACCAAACCCTTTTCCGGAAAATGAACAACGACTACGGAACGCTGCTCGTGGTGGACGACAATCCCGCCATCCTCACGGCAGTGAAGATCTGCCTGCAAACAACCTTCGGCCGCATCCTCACGCTCACCAGCCCCGAGGGCATCCTGGCCATGCTCCAGCAGGAACACGTCGATGCCATCCTGCTCGACATGAACTTCTCCCACGGCACCAACTCGGGCCAGGAGGGCATGATTTGGCTATCGGCCATTCACCGCAAACACCCCGACATCCCCGTGGTGCTCATGACGGCCTACGCCGATATCAAACTCGCCGTGAGGGGACTGAAGAACGGGGCCACCGACTTTGTGACCAAACCCTGGGACAACGACGAACTGGTCCGCGTGCTGAAGGATGCCATCGACCACAGCAAGGAGGTGGTGCCGCTCGAACAGGTGACGAAGGAACACGTGAAGAAAGTGGTGGACCGCTGCCGGGGCAACATGAGCCGGGCCGCGGAACTGTTGGGAATCACGCGGCAAACGCTCTACAACAAATACCGTAATCTTTAAGATAAAGCTCAGGATGACCTACCTCATCATTCTTACGGTCGTTTTGGCCGCGGGCATCGTCTTCGCTGTGTACCACCACCAGTGTGTGCTGAAGGAAAGGGCGCAGACCATGCGCGATGCCATACGCCACCGCGACTTCATGTTCCGCCTGCCCACCCGCGGCCTGCTCTTCGGCGAAAAAGCCCTGCAGGAAGCGCTCAACGGCCTGGGACAGGACATCCGTCAACTCGCCTCCGAAAACGAGGTGGAGGCTTGGCAACGCCTCACGCGGGTGCTGACCCACGAAATCATGAATGCCACCACGCCGATTCTGTCCATCAGCCAAGCCTACCTGCAAAATCCCGCCCTCCAGGGTTCGCCCTACGAGGAGGGCATCCGCGCCATCCACGACACGACACAGGGACTGGCCGCCTTCGTAGAGAGCTACCGGAAGTTCACGCAGCTGCAAGATCCCGTGCTGGACAACGTGCCGCTCCTTCCTTTCTGCGAACACTTTGCCATGCTCTATCCTGCTCTGGACTGGCGCATCGACATCCCCTCCAGTGTCTGCCTGCGCGCCGACGCCTCGATGCTCCGCCAGGTGTTCATCAATCTCACCAAGAATGCCACCGAGGCGGGAGCGAAACGCATGGGGTTGAAGTGGGAGGACTGTCTATACTTCAGCAATGACGGCCGCACCATCCCCGATGAGGAGGCTCACGAAATCTTTGTTCCTTTCTTTACAACCAAGTCCACGGGCTCTGGCATCGGCCTCTCCCTTTCCCGCCAAATCCTGCTGATGCAAGGTCTCCACCTCAGCCTCAGGGAACATCCGCTCCGGAGCTACAACGCCACGTTTGTGATAGGGAAAGAACGTCGCGCTTGACAGTCGCCGATTTCTCTCTCACGCGCGCACGTACCTATACGTATTTTTAATGCTGAAAAAATCCTTCAATCCTTCAGCCCACCTCATTCGTTGCTGATATTCAACGGAAATACTGCTGAAGGATTTGAAAATCAAATCCTTCAGCAAGGTTCAGCTTGTCTTTTCCTGATTTTGGTTGACCGTTTTTAATGTTAATTACTATTATGTGTTTACTGTTTCCTGAGAAAGTTGACAGGCTGATATAGACCTTCTGTTTACAACTACTCCGTGATGAAAGAAATGCACCTGTCAACGCTGCCCGCACACTGGTAATTCCCGAAAAATCACTTCCGTTTTTTTCCTTCCTACTCCGCCCTGTTTCATCCCCTCCCCCGCCCCTTTCACCCCCAGGCTTTGCTCCTTCAACCCCAGGCTTCGTGGCGCCAATCCCGCCGACTGAAAATGCAATGCCCTGACTTGTTCACAGCGCTCCAGCCATCCTTGGGCAGGTTCAGCGCATTGTTCCCGCCCACTTGGTAGACACCCCGCTCCCTGTTCATTGCTGAACCATGCTGAAGGATTTCAAAATCAAATCCTTCAGCCCTTTTTCGCTTGTAAATCAACAGAAAAACAATCTTCGCTGAAGGATTGAAAGATTTTTTGAGGGATTAAAATACGTAGTATAAGGCAGCCAACACGATTATTTGACGCTTCATAGATGCTTCAGAATGCTTCATTGAACACCCCTTAAACTAATTTATCTACTTGAAACTTAGCCGTTTGGAAAAAAAACGCTATTTTTGCCGCCGCTTTGTATATGCTACACAGGGCTGGGGCGAGAAACGCCCTGCTCCAGGCATACTTAATCAAGAATTATTACACAAACGAGAAAGCTAACATGAATATCCAATTTGAAAAGGTTGGCAACGTAAGCGGCGAACTCACTCTCCAGATTGAGAAGGCTGACTACGAAGCAAAAGTAAACAAATCTCTGAAGGAACTGGGCCGCAAGGCTCAAATGCCCGGCTTCCGCCCGGGTAAGGTGCCCGCTGGCTTGGTGAAGAAGATGTACGGCACGCAGGTGAAGGCGGACGAAATGAACAAGCTGCTCCAAGACTCGCTCTTCAATTATATCAAGGAGAACAACATCAATATGCTCGGCGAACCGCTCCCGAGCGAAAAGCAAACGACGCAGGATATCGAGGCTCAGGAGGTATTCACCTTTGTCTTCGACATCGCGCTCGCTCCTGAATTTTCCATCGCTCTCTCGAACGAGGATACGGTGGACTACTACGACATCGAGGCTTCGGACGAAATGATCACGAAGCAGCTCGATGCGCTCCGCCAGCAGGCCGGTCACCCCGAAGAGGCTGACACGTATGCCGACCGCGACATCCTCCGCGGTACCCTGGCCGAACTCAACGGTGAGGGTCAGCCGCTCGAAGGTGGCATGGTGGTTGAAAACGCTTCGCTCATGCCCAGCTTCTTCAAGAACGACGACCAGAAGAAGGTGTTCGAAGGCGCACAGAAGAATGCTGTGCTCACCTTCAACCCGAACGCTGCCTACAACGGCAACGAAACGGAACTCGCTTCGCTCCTGAAAATCGAGAAGGATGCCGTGAAGGAACATACGGGTGACTTCAGCTTCGAAATCCACGAAATCAGCCGCTTCGTGCCCGCTGAACTGAACGAGGAGTTCTTCTCCAAGGTGTTCGGCGAGGAGGTGAAGACGGAAGAGGATGCCCGCGCCAAGGTGAAGGAGAACATCCAGCTCGTGCAGCAGAACGACAGTGACTACAAATTCCTCCTCGATGTTCGCGCTTACGCCGAACAGAAGGTGGGCGAACTCGAGTTCCCGAAGGATTTGCTCAAGAAAATCATGAAGGCCAACAATACGGACAAGCCCGAAACGTACGTGGAGGAGAACTTCGACAAGAGCATCGAGGAACTGAAGTGGCACCTCATCAAGGAACAGCTCGTCGCTGCCAACGACATCAAGGTGGACGACAAGGACGTGAAGGCCGCTGCCATCCAGGCTACGCGTTATCAGTTCGCACAGTATGGCCTGAACAACATTCCCGATGAGTATCTGGAAAACTACGCTCAGGAAATGTTGAAGAAGCGTGACCAGGTGCAGGGTCTCATCGAACGCTGCATCGAACAGAAGCTCACGGCTGCCCTGAAGAACGTGGTGACGCTCAACCACAAGGCTATCTCGGCTGACGACTTCGCGAAAATGTTCTAACCTGTTTTAGGTTTTCCCTATTTGGTGAATGAGGTTATAAGGTTGCCGTGGGTATCAGGGTGACTTATAACCTCATTTCATTACCCCCTATTTTCAAATCATACATCAAGCATTCCGATTTACCCATGAATGATTTCAAACGTTTTGCCACAGGACACCTCGGCATCAACTCGATGGTGCTGGACGATGTGGTGAAGAGTCAGAACCAATATCTCAATCCTTATATTCTTGAAGAACGACAGCTCAACGTGACGCAGATGGACGTGTTCTCGCGCCTGATGATGGACCGCATCATCTTCCTCGGCACCCCCATCGACGACTACACGGCCAACACGCTACAGGCTCAACTCCTCTACCTCGACTCCACCGACCCGGGCAAGGACATCTCCATCTACATCAACTCCCCCGGCGGTTCGGTCTACGCAGGTCTGGGCATCTACGACACCATGCAGTTCATCCAGAGCCCTGTGGCCACATTCTGCACGGGCATGGCGGCTTCCATGGCAGCCGTGCTCCTGGTAGCCGGTGCCGAAGGCAAGCGTGCGGCCCTCCCCCACAGCCGCGTGATGATTCACCAGCCGATGGGCGGGGCGCAGGGACAGGCTTCTGATATCGAAATCACGGCGCGTGAAATCCAAAAGCTGAAACGCGAACTGTACACGATCATCGCTGACCACTCCCACACGGACTTCGACAAGGTCTGGGCCGACTCCGACCGCGACTATTGGATGACGGCGCAGGAAGCCTTGGACTATGGCATGATTGACAAGGTCTTCACACCTCAAAAAGCGCAACAGCCCAATGAAGAAGGTAAATAAGTGTTGCCTCTGTGGACGCCCAGAACCGGAGGTGACGCTCCTCGCGGGCGTGGCCGGTCACGTCTGCACGGAATGTGTGGAACAGGCACATGAAATGATCGAGGAATATTTCCGCGACCACAAGAAAGCCCCGAAGGCGGACTCGCTCAACTGGAAGAATCTCCCGAAGCCCCGGGAAATCAAGGACTACCTGGACCAGTACATCATTGGCCAGGATGCTGCCAAACGCTACCTCTGCGTGGCGGTGTACAACCACTACAAGCGCCTGTCGCAGCAGGAAGACAAGGATTCGGAGGTGGAAATCGAGAAGTCGAACATCATCATGGTGGGTTCGACGGGTACGGGCAAGACCCTCCTGGCACGCACCATCGCGCGGCTGCTCGAAGTACCTTTCACCATCGTGGACGCCACGGTATTCACCGAGGCCGGCTACGTGGGCGAAGATGTGGAAAGCATTCTCTCCCGTCTGCTCCAGGTGGCTGACTACGACGTGGAAAGTGCGCAGCGCGGCATCGTGTTCATCGACGAAATCGACAAAATAGCCCGCAAGGCAGACAATCCTTCCATTACGCGTGACGTGAGCGGCGAAGGTGTGCAGCAGGGCTTGCTCAAACTCCTCGAAGGCTCGATGGTCAATGTGCCGCCCAAGGGAGGACGCAAGCACCCCGACCAGGACTATATCCACGTGGACACGCGAAACATCCTCTTCATCTGCGGCGGTGCCTTCGACGGCATCGAGAAGAAAATCGCACAGCGACTCAACGCACACACGGTGGGCTACAATTCGGTGCAGAATGCACGACGCATCGACCCGAAGAACCTGATGCAGTATGTGGAGCCCACGGACTTGAAGTCGTTCGGCCTGATTCCCGAAATCATCGGCCGTCTGCCCGTACTCACTTACCTCAATCCGCTGGACCGCGAGGCGCTGATGCGCATCCTCACCGAACCGAAGAACTCCATCGTCAAGCAGTACATCAAACTGTTCGAGATGGATGGCGTGGCGCTCAGCTTCGACCCCGAAGCCCTGGATTTCATCGTGGACAAGGCCGTAGAGTTCAAGCTCGGAGCCCGCGGACTCCGCTCCATCGTGGAAACCATCATGATGGATGCCATGTTCGAAATTCCATCCTCGAAGAAAAAGAAGTTTGATGTGACAAAGGATTACGCGCAAAAGCAAATGGAGAAACGAGAACAGCTCGTCTGACCGTTGGCTCCTTAGGGCGTTGCCTCCGGTGCATTCGCCACACAGCATCCCGACGATGACAAATCGAGACCAAACCGCTGCCTTCCCCTTGTAGGGAACGAGCAGGGTTTGGCCTCGATTTATTTTTTATAAAAATATTCAAGGAAAAACATTTTGCAATTCCAAAAGTTATTATATTTGCAGCGCGAAACATAAACAAGCATTCAAACAAACAATTTGTAAGTTATAAACAAGGTAAACTTTCTTTCTGATAAAGAAGTAAGAGCATTGGAATCAAACAGATTTACACAAAAACTACAATTATTATGTGTGGCATTGTATCCATCTTCCATATAAAGGAACAGACACCCGCGCTGCGCGAGAAGGCGTTGGGCATGAGTAAGAAACTGCGGCACAGAGGTCCCGACTGGAGCGGCATCTACCAAGGCAAGTCGGCCATTCTCTGCCACGAACGCCTCTCCATCGTAGATCCCGAAAGTGGCGGGCAACCCCTCTTCTCGCCCGACAGGAAGCAAGTGCTTGCCGTGAATGGCGAAATCTACAACCACCGAGACATCCGCCGGCGTTATGAAGGAAAGTACGACTTCCAGACGGGGTCGGACTGCGAAGTGGTGCTGGCCCTCTACCGTGACAAGGGCATTGGCTTCCTCGAAGAACTGAACGGCATCTTCGCTTTTGCCCTCTACGACGAAGAGCGAGACGATTTCCTGATAGCCCGTGACCCCATCGGCGTGATTCCCCTCTATATCGGTTTCGATGCGGAAGGGCACGTCTACTGCGCCAGCGAACTGAAGGCGCTCGAGGGCTTCTGCGACCGCTACGAGCCCTTCCTGCCTGGCCACTATTTCCTCGGGTCTGAAGGCAAACAGAAGCGCTGGTACAAACGCGACTGGGAGCAGTTCGAGGCAGTGAAGGACAACGGAGCCTCGCCCCGGCAGGTGCGCGAGGCGCTCGAGGCAGCGGTAAAGCGGCAACTGATGAGCGATGTGCCCTACGGCGTGTTGCTTTCGGGCGGACTGGACAGTTCGGTGATTTCAGCCATTGCCCGGAAGTATGCCGAGCGGCGCGTGGAAACAGAGAGCACGCAGGCGGCGTGGTGGCCGCGCCTCCACTCTTTTGCCGTAGGGCTGAAGGGGGCACCCGACCTCGCGAAGGCACGCGAGGTGGCGGAACATTTGGGCACGGTACACCACGAAATCAACTACACCATACAGGAAGGACTCGACGCGGTGCGCGACGTAATCTATTACATCGAGACCTACGACGTGACTACGGTGCGGGCTTCAACTCCCATGTATCTGCTGGCCCGCGTTATCAAGTCGATGGGCATCAAGATGGTGCTCTCGGGCGAAGGGGCCGACGAGGTGTTCGGCGGCTACCTCTATTTCCACAAGGCGCCCTCGGCCGAAGCCTTTCACGAAGAAACGGTGCGCAAGCTCTCCAAACTGCATCTCTACGACTGCCTGCGCGCCAACAAGTCGCTCTCGGCCTGGGGCGTGGAAGGACGTGTCCCCTTCCTTGACAAGGAATTCCTCGACGTGGCCATGCGGCTCAACCCGGCGGCAAAGATGTGCCCGGGCGACACGATCGAGAAGAAAATCGTGCGCGAGGCTTTTGCCGACATGCTGCCCGAAAGCGTGACGTGGCGACAGAAGGAACAATTCTCGGACGGTGTGGGCTATTCGTGGATTGACACACTGAAGGCGATCACCGCCGAGGTAGTCAGCGACGAACAGATGGCACACGCTGCCGAACGTTTCCCCATCAACCCGCCGATGAACAAGGAGGAATACTACTACCGTACCATCTTTGAAGAATATTTCCCGAGCGAAAGCGCAGCCCGCAGCGTGCCAAGCGTGCCGAGCGTAGCCTGCTCCACTGCCGAAGCACTGGTCTGGGATGCCGCTTTCCAACAAACTAACGACCCGAGCGGACGCGCCGTGAAAGGCGTCCACAACGAGGCGTACTGACACTGGATATGTTATTTTGGTTTTTAGCCGCACAAACGCGAGAGCGCAAGTGCGGTTTTTTCTTTCCCTTTTTTCGGATAGTTTCGTAGCACGTTTCGTAGCACGCGGACCAGAAGGAGAAAAATATTTGGTTTGCGCTTGCATTTCTCGTTTTTGTTTTGCTCCTTTGCAGTGCAGTGACCTAAATATTTATTCTAAATAGTATCATGGCTTCTCACTTTCCCGCGTGCTACGTTCAGTTACCCCCAGAGACTGAACACCGACGCGCTCCTTTTTATCTTGCAGCCGAGGAATACATTGCCGAGGTGCTGCCCACGGACAACTACCTGTTTTCCTGGCAACTCAACCCTACGGTGGTGATGGGGCGCAACCAGGTGGCCCACCAGGAAGTGAACCTCGACTTCTGCCGCGCGGAAGGCATCGATGTGGTGCGACGGAAGAGCGGTGGCGGTGCCATCTTTGCCGACTGGCGCAACATCATGTGGAGCCTCGTGACGGGAGCAGGTGCCGTGGAGCCGCTGTTTGCCGACTATGCCGAAAACGTGGCTTCCGCCCTCTGTCAGCTCGGTGCTGAAGTGGAGGTGTCGGGCCGGAACGACATTGTGCTGAAAGGAGGAGGAAAGATTTGTGGCAACGCCTTCTACCACCTTCCCAACCGCAACATTGTGCACGGCACGATGCTCTACGATACCGACCCGCGCCGCATGGAACTGGCCTTGCACCCCGATGTGTCCAAGCTCCAAAGCAAAGGCGTGAAAAGCGTGCGAAGCCGTGTGGCGCTACTGAAGGATTTCCTTCCCTTTGGCGTAGAAGAACTCCGCAGCCGGTTGCGCACCTTGCTCTGCGACCGGACCATTGAACTGGACGTGGAGGCGGTGAAAAACATAGAAGCAATCGAACAAGGCTATTACGACCCCATTTATCTTTTCGGACAGAACGACCGCTCCGACCTCTCGCGTGAAGCGCGCATCGAAGACTGCGGTTCTTTGGCCCTGCACTTCAGTCTGCGCGGCACATTGGTCGAAGAGATTCGCCTCACGGGTGACTTCTTTGAAACGGGACATGCCCAGGAAGCTTTCAGCGCAGCCTTCCGCGGCATTGCTTTCACACCGCAGGAGCTGCAGAAAGCGATTGAGGCTCACCATCCCGAACGTGCCATCCGCAACCTTTCGCCCGAAGACCTCCTTGCCTGTGTCTTGGGCGAAGACCTCAAACGATAACTAACGTTTTCGTTCAGCCAAAAGACCCAAGGGAGCTTGCTCGCTTGGGCTTGGCGAGAAAACGTACTTTAAAGAACCTTTATCCAAATATTTCTAATCCATGTCAGAAAAACGAACTTGTCTCTACGACCGCCACGTGGCACTTGGCGCAAAGATGGTGCCCTTCGGCGGCTTTGAAATGCCTATCCAATACACCGACATCACTTCCGAGCACCAGGCCGTGCGCGGCGCTTGCGGCGTGTTCGACGTGAGCCACATGGGCGAAGTGCTGGTGACGGGTCCCGAAGCCGAACGCTTCGTGCAGTACATCTTCACCAACGACATCAGCGGTGCTCCTGTGGGCAAAATCTTCTATGGTATGATGCTCCACCCGCACGGTGGCACCATCGACGACCTGCTCGTTTACAAAATGGGCGAGGAGAAGTTTTTCCTCGTGATCAATGCAGCCAATATCGACAAGGACTACGCTTGGATTTCGCAGCAAGCTGAAGCCTTCGACGTAACCACCGAGAATCAGAGTGACTACTACGGACAGCTCGCCGTGCAGGGTCCCGAGGCAGAAAAGGTGACGGAAGAAGTGCTCGGTCTGGCTTGTCAGGAACTGGCCTTCTATACCTTCAAACTCATTGAGGTCGAAGGAGAAACGCTCATCGTGAGCCGCACGGGCTACACGGGCGAAGACGGTTTTGAAATCTACGGTTCCCACGCCTACATCCAGGCAGCATGGGACAAACTCATCGACAGCGGACGCGCCAAGCCCTGCGGACTGGGCTGCCGCGACACCTTGCGCTTTGAAGTGGGCCTCCCCCTCTACGGCGACGAACTGACCGACGAGATTTCCCCCATCATGGCAGGTCTCGGGATGTTCGTGAAGCTCGACAAGGCTGAATTCATCGGCAAGGAAGCCGTAGCGAAGCAAAAGGCCGAAGGTGTGGCAAAGAAGATCATCGGCATCGAACTCGAGGGCCGCGCCATTCCCCGCCACGGCTACGAAGTGGTAGCCGACGACAAGGTGATTGGCGAAGTGACCACGGGCTATTGCTCCATCTCTACGGGCAAAAGCGTCTGCATGGCACTCGTAGATGCTGCCTACGCCAAGCTCGACACCCCCGTGCAGGTACGCATCCACCGTAAGCTCCAGCCGGGCAAGGTGGTGAAGAAGCGTTTCTACGATAAGCACTACAAGCAGTAAACTGTATTTCCCCAAAGAATCTCATATCAAACTTAACCTACACACTTAATACAATCTAATTATCATGGCAAAAGTAATGGAAGGGCTCTACTACAGCGAGAGCCACGAATACGTAAGAGTTGAAGGCGAATTCGGCTATGTCGGCATCACGGACTACGCCCAGGAACAGTTGGGCAACGTGGTCTATGTAGACATGCCTGAAGAAGGCGACGAAGTGGAAGCAGGCAGCGAATTCGGCGCAGTGGAAAGCGTGAAGGCTGCCAGCGACTTGCTGAGCCCCGTCAGCGGCGAAGTGGTTGAAGTGAACGCTGCGCTCGAGGACGAGCCGGAACTCATCAACCAGGATGCCTTCGCGAACTGGATCATCAAGGTGAAACTCGCCGACACCGCAGAACTCGACGCGCTCATGGACGCCGCGGCCTACCGCGAAGCTACGAAGTAGTTAGAGGATTGAGGCTATCCTGCGAAGCTGTGGGGAACCATTCCGCCGCTTCACGGGATAGCCTCGAAATCTGCAAACGAATGGCGCCAAGCGCCTTCAATCTCACATGCTATGAAATACTTTCCCCACACTCCCGAAGACTTGCAGCAAATGCTCGAAGTGGTCGGCGTGAAGAGTCTCGATGAACTCTATGCAGAAGTGCCCGAGGAACTCAAGCTCCACCGCGAACTCCATTTGCCCGAAGGTAAATCGGAAATCGAAGTGCGCCAGATCATTGGCGAACTCGCCGAACAGAACAAGCGCCTCGTACCCTTTGCGGGAGCCGGCGCCTACGACCACTATACGCCCTCCGTGGTGCCCTACCTCGCTGCCCGCAGTGAGTTCTCCACGTCCTACACGCCCTACCAGGCCGAAATCTCGCAAGGCACGCTCCAATATATCTTTGAGTACCAGACGATGATGGCCGACCTCACGGGCATGGACCTCTCCAACGCCTCGATGTATGACGGGGCCACTGCCACCGCCGAGGCCATGATGATGTGTGTGGCTGCTGCCAAGAAGCGCAACCGCGTGCTCATTTCTTCCACCTTCAACCCTGCCGTACTGGCTGTTGTGCGCACGTACGCGCACTTCCACGGCGTGGACCTTGTGGAAGTGCCCGCTAAGGACGGACAGACCGACCGCGCCGCCCTCTCGGCCCTGCTCGCCGAGGACAACGTGGCCGGCGTGCTCGTGGCCCAGCCCAACTATTTCGGCATCATCGAAGACTTTACGGGATTGGCCGAAGAGTGTCACGCCCATAAGGCGCTGCTGGCCATAAACACTGTGGCTTCCGCACTCGCCGTGCTCCGCACCCCGGGCGAATGGGGAGCGGACATCGCCATGGGTGACGCGCAGAGCCTCGGTCTGCCCCTCTCCTACGGTGGTCCTTACATCGGCTATCTCTGCGTGAAGAATGCCCTTGTCCGCAAGATGCCGGGTCGCCTTGTGGGCGAAACGGAGGATGCGGACGGCAAGCGTGCCTTCGTACTCACCATGCAGGCCCGCGAGCAGCATATCCGCCGCGAAAAGGCTACGTCCAACATCTGTACGGCCCAAGGCATCATGTGTCTCTACGTGGCCATTTACCTCTCGCTCATGGGTCCGCAAGGCCTGCGTGAAGTGAACGATAACTCCTACGCTGCCGCCCACCTGCTCCACCGCCTGCTCACTGAGAGCGGAAAGTTTGAAGAAGTATTCCCTGGCCAGCCGTTCCTCAACGAGTTCACGCTGCGCTACAAGGGCTCGGAAGGACTCGATGCACTGCGCAAGCGCTTGGCTGAAGCAGGCTTCCTCGCCGGCGTCAAGGCCGAAGGCACAGACGACTGCCTCATTCTCGCTGCCACCGAACAGCGTACGGAAACTGAAATTGCCCAATTTGCCAAAATCGCCTGCTCATGAACCGCACAGTCTATTCCCCCCTCATATTCGAACTTTCCCAAGCGGGCCGAAAGGGATATTCGCTTCCCGCCAGTCCCTGCCCTGAGTTCAAGGTCTCTCAGCTGCCTGCCCACCTGCTTCGCGCTGAAGCACCGCGCCGGCTCCCCGAAGCCGACGAACTGACCGTCGTGCGCCATTATACAAACATGTCGGGCAACAACTTCGGTGTAGACACTGGCTTCTACCCCCTCGGTAGCTGTACGATGAAGTACAACCCGAAAATCAACGAGGAAGTGGCTGCCCTCCCGGGCTTCACAGCCGTCCATCCCGCACAGGATGCCGCCTACGCACAGGGCGCACTGAAGCTCTACGATGAAGTGCAGCGCACGTTGGCCGAAGTGGCCGGCCTGAGCCGTTTCACACTCAACCCCTACGCCGGAGCCCACGGCGAACTCACCGGCCTCATGGTCATCCGCACCTACCACCTGCAGCGCGGCGACACGAAGCGTACGAAAATCATTGTCCCCGACTCCGCCCACGGCAC
>CAMGGA010000043.1 GCA_946055515.1 uncultured Bacteroidales bacterium | reverse complement strand
AGCAGAACAAGGCTTTCCACGACAACTTCCTCGACCTCGACTTCGACCTCTCCAAAGTCTTCTTCATCGCCACGGCCAACAGCCTGCAGACCATACCTCGCCCTCTGCTCGACCGCATGGAAGTGATTGAGGTAGAAGGATACCTCACCGAGGAAAAGAAAGAGATAGCCCGTCGCCACCTCATTCCGAAGGAGCAGAAAGACTTCAACTTTGGCGAGAACGCAACCCTCAAGTTCACCCCCGCCGCCATCGAGCACATTATCGAAAACTACACCCGCGAGAGCGGCGTGCGACAGCTCGAAAAGCTCATCAACAAGATATTCCGCAAGGTGGCCTACAAGACCTCAACGGCTGAGAACGAGCAAATGCCCTACACAGGCACGAGCATCAAGCCCGCCGATGTGGAAGAACTCCTCGGCAAGCCCTTGTACAACCGCGACAAATACGAGGGCAACAAGTATGCAGGCGTTGTGACAGGTTTGGCCTGGACCGCCGCAGGCGGCGAAATCCTCTTTATCGAGACCGGCGTGAACCGCAGCAAGGGAGGCCGCCTCACCCTCACGGGTAACTTGGGCGACGTGATGAAAGAAAGTGCCATGCTGGCACTCGAATACATCAAGGCCCACGCCGCCGAAGAACTCCAGCTCGACTACCGCGTCTTCGACCACTGGAGTGTCCATGTCCATGTGCCCGAAGGCGCCACGCCCAAGGACGGTCCCTCGGCGGGCATCACCATCGCCACCTCCATCGCCTCGGCCCTGACCCAGCGCAAGGTGCGCGACCACATTGCCATGACTGGCGAAATCACCCTTCGCGGTCGCGTTCTCCCCGTGGGCGGCATCAAGGAAAAGATACTCGCCGCCAAGCGTGCGGGCATCACCGACATCCTCATCTCCGTGGACAACCGCAAGGACGTGGAGGAAATCAACGAGCGCTACGTCAAGGGCCTCACCTTCCATTTTGTCGAAGACGTCCGCGAAGTGCTCCGCTTCGCCCTCCTCGACGAGAAAGTCGAGAACGCCATCGAACTCACCATTCCCGAAGAAAAAGAAGAAGCAGAGGCGGAGGCCAAATCCTGACTTCGCTCCTCTGCCTGCAACTTCCTCTTCCTTTTCATCCATAACGAACGCTTCCAAACCACCCAAGCCCCCCATGGACTTCACCCTTCAACATACCGACAACGCCTCCCAAGCCCGCGCAGGTCTCATCACCACCGACCACGGGCAGATACATACGCCCATCTTCATGCCCGTAGGCACATTGGGCAGCGTGAAGGGGGTGCATCTCCACGAGCTCAAGGAAGAGATTGATGCCGAGATCATTCTGGGCAACACCTACCACCTCTACCTTCGCCCGGGGCTTTCCATCCTCGAGCAGGCCGGCGGACTCCACAAGTTCAACGGCTTCGACCGTCCCATGCTCACCGACAGCGGCGGCTTCCAGGTCTTTTCCTTGGCCGGCATCCGCAAGTTGTCCGAGCAAGGTTGCGAGTTCCGCTCCCACATCGACGGAAGCAAGCACTTCTTCACCCCCGAAGGCGTCATGGACATTGAGCGCACCATCGGTGCCGACATCATGATGGCCTTCGACGAGTGTCCGCCGGGCACGGCCGACTTTGCCTACGCCCGCAAGAGCCTCGACCTCACCCACGGATGGATGAAGCGCTGCTGGAAGCGTTTCCACGAAACCGAACCCAAATACGGCTACAGCCAGGCCCTCTTCCCCATCGTCCAGGGCTGTGTCTATAAAGAATTGCGGCAGGAAAGTGCCCGCTTCATGTCCGACTTCGGGGCCGAAGGCTATGCCATTGGCGGTCTGGCCGTGGGCGAACCCGCCGAGGTCATGTACGACATGATAGAGGTGGTCAATGAAATCCTCCCCACCGACCGTCCGCGTTACCTGATGGGCGTGGGTACTCCCGTCAATATCCTCGAAGCCATCGAGCGCGGCGTGGACATGTTCGACTGCGTCATGCCCACGCGCAACGGACGCAACGCCTGCCTCTTCACGGCGCAGGGAGTCATCAACATGCGCAACGCCAAGTGGGCCGACTGCTTCGAGCCGATTGACCCCATGGGCCATTGCCGTGCCGACTTGCAGTACAGCAAAGCCTACCTCCACCACCTCTTCAAGGCCAAGGAACTCCTTGCCATGCAGATAGCCTCCATCCACAACCTCGCCTTCTACCTGTGGTTAGTGCGCGAGGCACGCCGTCAGATATTGGCCGACAACTTTGCCGCTTGGAAGCGCGCGATGGTGCCCCTGCTCATGCAAAAGCTTTAGTCCCACCCCCAATTCGTCCGTCTGTATGCGCAAGTTCCGTTTCCCGTCACTTCCTTCCCTGCGATGGCTCCCCCAGCGGCGAAAACCGTGGTTGGGTCGCATCGACCGCTACATCATCTACAAGTTTCTCAGCACCTACATCTTCCTCATCACCATCATCGTGGTCATTGCCGTCATCTTCGACTTCAACGAGAAGATCGACAAACTCACCCAGAGCCACGCCCCGATGCAGAAGATCATCTTCGACTACTATCTCAACTTCGTACCCTATTTCGCGAATCTCTTCAGCCCGCTTTTCGTGTTCATAGCCGTCATCTTCTTCACCTCGAAGCTGGCGACAAATTCCGAAATCATCGCCATGAAAAGTACGGGCATGAGCTTTCGCCGCCTACTCCGTCCCTACATGGTGTCGGCCGGCATCATCGCCTTGACCACCTTCCTGCTCGGCGCCTACGTCATTCCCCAGAGCAACGTGGCCAAGGTCAATTTTGAAAACCGTTACATCAAGAAAAAGACCGACATCACCTCCGTCGACAATGTCCAGATGCAGGTAGACACCGGCGTCGTTGCCTACATCACCCATTTCGACAACGTATCCAAGAGCGGCTACGGCTTCTCCCTCGACAAGTTCGTAGACAAAAAGCTCGTTTCCCACCTCACCGCCCAAAGCATCCAGTACGACACCCTCTCCGAGCGCCGTTTCTCGTGGACACTCCACCAGTACAAAATCCGCACCCTCAAGGGCATGCGCGAGAAGCTGGAGAGCGGCTACAAGCTCGACACCGTCATCATCATGGAGCCCAAGGACTTCTTCTACGTCCGCGGCCAGCAAGAGACCATGACGGTGCCCGAACTCCGCGAATTCATCGGTCGCCAGAAGCTCCGTGGCGCCGCCGGCGTGAGCACCTTTGAAGTAGAATACCACAAGCGTTTCGCAACCCCCTTTGCAGCCTTCATCCTCACCCTCATCGGCGTGAGTCTTTCTTGTGAAAAACGCAAGGGCGGTATGGGCGCGAGCATTGGCGCAGGCATAGCGCTCAGTTTTGCCTACATCCTTTTCCAGACCATCTCCGCCACCTTCGCCATCAACGCAGGTTGGCCCGCCATGCCCGCCGTGTGGTTGCCCAATATCCTTTTCTCCATCATAGCCCTTGTCCTCTACCGCCGCACGCCCAACTGAGCAACGTGCCGCACGGCCCGCAGCGGAATGCGGACAACGGTCATTTCCTCTTCCTCCCCATGAGCCAAGAAAAAGAACAAGAAGTATTTTTTGAAGACCTCGACCTCTCCGACGATGTCCTCGACGCCCTCTACGATATGCGCTTCGAGACCTGCACCCCCGTGCAGGCACAGTGCATCCCGCCCATACTCGAAAACCGCGACGTCCTTGGCGTGGCCCAGACCGGTACGGGCAAGACCGCGGCCTACCTGCTCCCCCTGCTCACCCTCCTGCAGCGCGACGAGCATCCCCACGACTCCGTGAACTGCCTCGTCATCGCCCCCACGCGTGAGCTTGCGCGGCAGATTGACCAGGCCCTCCAGGGATTTGCCTACTACACGGGCATCAACGCCGTAGCCGTCTACGGAGGCAACGACGGCATCCGCTACGAACAGGAGCGAAAGTCCCTCTCGGCCGGTGCCGACATCGTGCTCGCCACCCCGGGCCGACTCATCACCCACCTCCAACTCGGCACGCTCGACCTCAGCCACACCACCCACCTCGTGCTCGACGAGGCCGACCGCATGCTCGACATGGGCTTTGCCGAAGACATCCTCAGCATCGTCAAGCACATGCCCACCGAGCGCCAGACCATCCTCTTCTCGGCCACCATGCCGCCCCGCATTGCCGAACTGGCCCGCACCGTCATGCGCGACCCCGTGGAGATAGAGATTGCCGTGTCGAAACCCGCCGAAAACATCGACCAGCGCGTCTACGTCTGTCGCGAGAACGACAAAATGGCCATTCTCACGCACATCTTCAAGCAAGAGCCCCCGCGTCGCGTCATCCTCTTCTGTTCTTCGAAGCAAAAGGTCAAGGAACTCAACATCTACCTCCAGCGCAAGGGATTCAACGCCCGGGCCATGCACTCCGACCTCGAGCAGAGCGAGCGCGACGAAGTGATGCAGCGCTTCCGGGCCCAGCAGATTGACCTCCTCGTCGCCACCGACATCGTGGCGCGCGGCATCGACATCGACGACATCACGATGGTGGTCAATTACGATGCCCCCCACGACGCCGAGGACTACGTACACCGCATTGGCCGCACCGCCCGTGCCGGTCGCGAAGGCCGTGCCGTCACGCTCATTGGCGAACGCGACCGCATGCGCCTCAACTACATCGAGCGCACCCTGAAGATTGAAATTCCGCGCGGCGAACTTCCCGAAGGCATCAGTGCGCCGAGCGAGGCCCCCCGCGGGGAAAGCAAAGGAGGCAAGGGCCGCGGCCGTCACGAACACCGCCGCGGAGGCAGAAAAGGAGCCGCGGTATCTCATCGCGGTGGAAAGAAAGCAGAAGGCGAGCTCCAGCCCGCAGCCGCGGAAGCAGCCGAAGGTGGCGAAAAGTCCCGGTCCAACCAACGCCGGCGTCACTCGAAGCCCCGCCAGAAGCCGCAGGGCGACAGCGAGGCCCCGAAATCCGCAGAAGCGTCGGCCGAAGCCCCCGCCCGCCCCAAAAAGCACCACCGCCGCGGCCGCGGAGGACGAAAGCCAGGCGCTTCCTCTGCCCCCGAGGTCACGACGTCGCAGCCCCAGGCCGAGTAGTCCGCTGCACGACACTTCTTTTCATGCTCCCCAAGTATCACCCCGCCAATTCATGACATCCATTTTCCGTAAAACATACCTCATCGTTTCCCTTGCCGTCGCAGCGTGCAGCGCTGTGGCCCAGTCGATTCGTCCCGTGGTGCGATTTCACGAGGGCGACAACCCCTTTGCCCCCTACGCCGACGAGTTCCTCAGCGGCTTCATGCAGACCGCTGCCGACTGTCCCGAGAGCGGCTTCCTCCAGCTGCCCTTCGTCGGTGACCCCGTGTTGGTCTACGTGGGCGAGAAGGATTCCACCCAATTCATGGCCTACGCCACGGGCTACGAGTTCCAGAAGCGTGACCCCCGCGCCGGGCGCTACGAAGTATTCCTCCAGCGCTACGGCATCCACGCCGACCTCACGGCCCATCCCGCTTTCAGTACCCAAATCTACACCTTCCCCGACACCACCGCCGAGAAAGGTTTCCTCCTCGACATCGACCACGCCACTGCCCCCTCACCCGCCGAGGACATGGACGTGGTGTTTATCGACAAGTGCACCATCCGCGCCTACCGCCGCAGTCCCGCGCCGGGCGGGGCGGCCTATTTCTATTATGCCCGCTTCTCCCATCCCTTCACCACGTGGAACGTGCGCCGCGAGCGCGTTACCATCGAAAACGGCGAGAAACATTCGCGCTGCAAGGTAGCCTTCACCTTCCCCCTCAAGCCCGGCGAACGCCTCCAGGTGACATCGGCCGTTTCCGCGCTCAGTACGAACGATGCCTACGCGCTGGTCGAAGGCCACCGCCCCGCAAAGAATTTCAGTGACAAGTACACGCCCACCCCCCGCGTTGCCGACGCTCCTGCCGCACAGGAAACCGCCACCGCAAAGTCGGGCGCGTCGCAGTCCAAGAAACCTTCCGCCGCTGCAGACCGGGCTTCGGACCGCCGCCTCGCTTCGCCCCGTGCGTCGAAGCCCACAGCACCCGCCGCACTTCCCGAACATCCCGTGGAAATCGCCACGCGCCAGGCCACCCTCCGCGCCGCCTTCTATGCCGCATGGGCCCAGTTGCAACAACTGCCCGAACTCCGGCAAGCCAAGGGAGCCGACGAACTCCTCTTCGCCATGGCCGCCCGCTATCCCGCAGTGGAGCCAGCCGCCACGCCCGCCGAGACCGACAGCCTGCTGCGGCGCAGCGCCTCGGCCCTCTTCGGGGCAAAGTCCGGCGCCAGCCTCTCGAACGAAGAAGCTGCCTGGTTCATCTTCAATGTCCTCGGCCTTCGTCCGCAGGACGGCGGGCAGCGCTTTGCCCTCACCCGTCCGCGCTTCAACGTGGCCACGCTCCACCTGCGTAGTGGCCGCCGCTTTGTGATCTACACGAAGCACAACTCAGAGCGCCCCGGCCGCATAGACCGCCCCGCACTGGGCGGCACGCGCTTGCCCGAGCCCTACGGACTGAGCCGCTCCGACATCCAACGCGGTGGTATTCTCGAAATGAAAATCATCTACTAAATCCTTTTCCAGACTATGAACATAGGAGATCAAGCCCCCGACCTGTTGGGCTACGACGAACAGGGCAACGAGCTCCGCCTGAGCCAATTCCGCGGCCAGCGCGTTGTGCTCTATTTCTATCCCAAGGACAATACCCCCGGCTGCACCGCCGAGGCATGCAGTTTCCGCGACCACGAAGCCGAACTCGCCGCAGCGGGCTACGCCGTGATTGGCGTGAGTGCCGACAGTGCGCAGAGCCACGTGCGCTTCCGTGAGCGCCACGGCCTGCCCTTCCACCTCGTGGCCGACACCGAGCGCCAGCTCATCGAAGCCTTTGGCGCCTGGGGCGAGAAGAAAATGTGCGGCCGCACCTACATGGGCATTCTCCGCACCACCTTCGTCATCGACGAGGAAGGCCGCGTGGCCCATATCTTTAACCCGAAAGAAATCAAAACCAAAACCCACGCCGAACAAGTGTTGGCGCTTCAGTAATCCCCCGCAACCATGGCAAAGACAGCAGAAGAAAACAGCGCAGCAGCCTCTGAGAAACTCAAGGCCCTGCAAGCCGCGATGGCAAAGATAGAGAAAGATTTTGGGCGTGGCTCCGTCATGAAGATGGGCGACCAGAAGGTAGAAGACGTGGAAGTCATCCCCACGGGCAGCCTTGCGCTCGACGCCGCGTTGGGCGTGGGCGGCTATCCCAAAGGCCGCATCATCGAAATCTATGGCCCCGAGTCTTCGGGTAAAACCACCCTCGCCATCCACGCCATCGCCGAAGCCCAGCGGACAGGCGGCATCGCGGCCTTCATCGACGCCGAGCACGCCTTCGACCGCTTCTATGCCGCCAAGCTCGGAGTGGACGTCGACGAACTCCTCATTTCCCAGCCCGACAACGGCGAGCAGGCGCTCGAAATTGCCGACCAGCTCATCCGTTCGTCGGCCATCGACATCATCGTCATTGACTCCGTGGCCGCCCTCACCCCGAAAGCCGAAATCGAAGGCGACATGGGCGACAACAAGGTAGGTCTCCAGGCGCGCCTCATGAGCCAGGCCCTGCGCAAACTCACCGCCAGCATCAGCAAGACCAACACCACGTGCATCTTCATCAACCAGTTGCGCGAAAAAATCGGCGTGATGTTCGGCAACCCCGAAACCACCACGGGCGGCAACGCCCTGAAGTTCTATGCCTCCGTGCGCATGGACATCCGCCGCGTCACCACGCTCAAGGACGGCGACACCCCCATCGGCAACCAGGTGCGTGTGAAAATCGTGAAGAACAAGGTAGCTCCTCCCTTCCGCAAGGCAGAGTTTGAAATCACCTTCGGCGAAGGCATCTCCCACGCCGGCGAAGTGGTAGACCTCGGTGTGGAACTCGGCATCATCAAGAAGAGCGGCTCGTGGTTCAGCTACGGCGAGAGCCGCCTGGGACAGGGTCGCGACGCCGTGAAGAAGTTGATCAAGGAGAACCCCGAGCTCAGTGCCGAAATCGAGGAGAAAATCGCGCAGGCGCTGAAGGAGGCCAACGAATAGCCGCCGTCTCCCTTCTTCCGCCCCGCATCAGTGCGGAGCGTGCAGGGTGAAAAAGCCGTGTTCCTATACGTGATTTATATTTCCGAAAAAATCGTTCAATCCTTCAGTTGCTTGCTGTATCTCCTTGATACCCAGCAGAAAAGTGGCTGAAGGATTTGTTTTTTAAATCCTTCAGCATCGTTCAGCGTGTGTCAGCGTGGGGGAGGGGAGCGGTGGAACAGCCCTGCGAAAAGAGCTGTTCCGGAAGTCCTGACGTATGTTGAAAAAGTCCTGAACTGTGTGTAGCAAGTCCAGGACTTTTTTTGGCAATCGGCGGAGTTGGAAATCCAATCGGCGGAGTTGGATTTTCAGAAGGCGGACTTGGAATTTCTAAAGGCGGCTTGGAAACACCCGAAGGCGGACTTGTCGCGGCCCGCCGTCGCTGACGATGCTGAAGGATTTGAAAATTAAATCCTTCAGCCTATTTTGCTTTGAATATCAGGTAAAAACCATCCTTCGCTGAACGATTGAAGGATTTTTTGAAGGAAATAAAACGTATATATAAAAGCCCCCCATCTTCCGGTCCAAGGCTTCAGATAGATAAGTCCCTGCCGCTCCCGCTGGCATGGAATGGATGCAGCAGTGTCAAGCGGCAGGGACGGAAAGAGACTTGGGAAATGAGAGAGCAGACGCCGAAGGGAGAGCCCTGCGGGCTGCGGGAATGCTTAGTGGCGGACGAGCACCTTGAACGACTTGTGGCTGCTACCGGCCTCTACCGTCAGGATATAGTGGCCAGCCTGGAGGTCAGAGACGTCGATGCGGTTGCTCTGTGCTGGAGCGGCGAGGGTGCGCACGGTGCGTCCGTTCATGTCGATGAGGCGCACGGTGGTGGGCACTTTGGCCGAGGTGAAGGGAAGGTCCACGTGGAGCTCGTTGGCCACGGGGTTGGGATAGAAGGGCGGAGCACACCACGGTGCGCGCTGGGAGAGAGAACTTTTGCATGAGGTCGGGGAGGGGAAAGCAGAATCCATACACGGAAAAGCCCGCGAACGGCGTGCGAATGTGCGGATTTCGGCCCACAGCGCAAACCTCCCGGGCGGAAGCAAGCAAATGGAGGAGCTCCCCCGCGCGGGCTATGCGCAAAAGGGAACTCCCCCAAGGGAAAACCATGGGCCGAAGAGAGGGGCGGCACTATAGCGCCAGGGCGTGCAGAACGTCCTCCACGATGAGCGAGTCCACGAGGCGGTTGGCCGCGAGGAAGTCGGCCGGGGCGTAGCGGTCGGCAAATTCCTTGCGGGCCCCGTAGGCCAGCGTGCGCACGGCGGCAGGTCCGAGCGTGCGGGCCACCTTTTCGCCGAAGCCCCCCTCGAGGGCCCCGTCCTCGAGCGTGACGACGACGCGGTGGTTTTCGGGCAGTGCCCGCAGCAGCGGTTCGTCGAGGTGCGTGATGAAGCGCGGATTTACCAGCGTGGCTTCGATGCCCTGCGCCGCGAGCAGCGTACAGACCCGTTCGCCCAGCGCAAAGAAATTGCCCAGAGCCAGGATGGCCACCTCCGAGCCGTGCTGCACCACCTCAAATTCGCCCAGCCGCGAGAAGTCCGTCGATACTGGCCGCGAGGCTGCTACCACAGGACCCACGGGTACGCGGATGGCCACGGGGTGAGCCTGGTAAGCGAGGCTCCAGTCGAGCATGGCCAAGTATTCCTCGCGGTTCGTCGGGGCGAGGTAGACCAGGTTGGGGATGCCCGACATCAGGGGAATGTCGAAGTGGCAAAGGTGCGTCACGTCCGTCATAGACAGCAGCGAGCCCCAGAGCACGAGCACCGTGGCCGGGTTGTCGTTGATGCAGAGGTCCTGCGAAAGCTGGTCGTAGGCGCGCTGCACAAACGAGCTGCACACGCCGAACACTGGTTTGCCGCCGGCCCGTGCAATGCCCGACGCCAGGGCTACGGCGTGTTCCTCCGCGATGCCCACGTCCACATATTGGCGGCCCGCTTCCGCGCGTCGTGCCGGCGTCCAGCCCCAGATGCCCGGCGTGCCCGCCGTGATGGCACACACCGCGGGATCTTCCTTCATGCGCTGCAGCAAGTGCTCGGCCGTGAGGCTGTTGTAGTCCTCACCCGTGGAGGGATGCTTCAGTTCGCCCGTCACGGTGTCGAACGGCATGGTCCAGTGCCAGCGTTCCTTGTCCCTTTCGGCCGGGGCGTAGCCCTTACCCTTGAGCGTGTGGAGATGGACCACCACGGGGTGGTCTGTGTCCTTCACCCGCTGGAAGGCATCAATGAGCGCCGCGATGTCGTTGCCTTCCTCCACGTAGAGGTAGTCCAGGCCCAGGGCGCGGAAGAAGTTGTCCTTGGCCTCTCCCTTCGACGCTCGGAGCGCGGCGAGGTTGCGGTAGAGTCCGCCGTGGTTTTCGGCGATGGACATCTCGTTGTCGTTCACCACGACAATGAAGTTCGTGCCCATCTCTGCGGCCCAGTCCAGTCCCTCAAACGCCTCCCCGCCGCTGAGCGAGCCGTCGCCGATGACAGCCACCACGTTGCCCTGTTCCCCGCGCAGGTCGCGCCCCTTGGCCAGGCCCGAGGCGAGGCTGACGGAGGTGGAGGTGTGGCCGATGACGAAATGGTCGTGCGGGCTTTCCGCTGGTTCTGTGTAGCCCGACACCTCGTCGTAGCGTTCGGCGTGGAGGAAGGCGGCGGCGCGCCCCGTGAGCATCTTGTGGACATAGCTCTGGTGCGACACGTCGAAGACGAGCTTGTCTGTGGGAGAATTGAAGACGTAGTGAAGCGCGATGGTCGCCTCGACCATACCGAGGTTGGGCCCGCAGTGGCCGCCGTGCTCGCTCAGTTTTTCGAGGAGAAGTTGTCGTATCTCCCCAGCCAGCCCGTTCAGTTCGGGAAGCGACAGCCGTTTCACGTCGGCCGGCGCCTGAATGTGTTCTATCAGCATGAGTGAATATAAAAAAGGGAATAAGAATGTTCAACGGTGCAAAAGTACAGGCGATCTCGCAGTCCGCCGTTACCAAAATCGACGTATTTCCTACCCCGATTACAGAAACGGCAAAAAAGGTAACAAATCCCTTGATTGGGGTAAGGCGCGCAACCCGTCCCGTGACTATCTTTGCCCGTGAATAGAAAGGGCTGCGTCTCTCCCCCCCCCATCACTCCCTCCAAAAACGTGCTACAAGATGAAAGAAATACATTTGGACACCGTGCAGCAGTTCAACGAACTCTACGGCTTTGAAACCCTCCATCCCCTCGTCAGCGTGGTGCGCTTCGACAGGCAGCGCGAACTTGAGGAAGCCGTCGTGCACTACGGGCTATACGCCCTCTTCCTCAAGGAAAACAAAGGTTGCCGGCTTTCGTACGGACGCACCCCCTACGACTTCGACGAGATGACCGTTACCTCCTTCGCCCCCGGGCAGACCATTCGCGTGGAACCCATGCCCGGCGTGAAAAACCCGAAGTGGACCGCGCTCGTGTTCCACCCCGACCTGCTTGTCCGCACGGGGCTGGGGCGGAACATCGGCAAATATGAATTTTTCTCCTACTCCAGCAACGAGGCGCTGCATCTCTCGGCCGGCGAAATCAGCATATTCCGCGGCGTGCTCGGCATGATAGCCGAAGAGCTCCGCCGCTCCATCGACAAGCACAGCCGTGCCCTCGTGGTGAGCAATATCGAACTCTTGCTGAACTATTGTCTGCGCTTCTACGACCGACAGTTTGTGACGCGCGAGGAAATCAACCACGAGGTGGTCCGGAAGTTCGAACTGCTGCTGAAGGAATACATTGCCGAGCGGGCCGTTCGCGAAGGTTTGCCCCGCGTGGCGTATTTTGCAGGAAAATGCTGCCTCTCCACGGGCTACTTCGGCAACCTCGTGCGGGTGGAGACGGGCAAGACGGCCAAGGATTTCATTGCGGACCACCTACTCGTGGCGGCCAAGCAGCTTCTCAGCGAGGACGGCTTGAGCGTGGGCGAAGTGGGACACCGGCTTGGATTTGACTACCCGCAGCACTTCGTGCGCTTCTTCAAGGCCCACACGGGGAAAACGCCCTCGCAGTACCGGCATGTGGGCTGAGCAGCGTCAGTCGTTGTCCAACCAGAAATCGGCGCGCGCCATTTTCTCTTCTTCGCCCATCTGCAGGTCTATCCACGCCTCGGCGCCCGCCCGGTCGATGCCGCTCCCGCGGGCCATGAGGCGGCGGAGCTGCGTTTCGCGGCGCACGTGGACCAAAACGCTGCGGTGGACGAAACGGTCGAACGCGGCCTCAAACAGCAGGGCGCACTCCATGAAGAGCACTCGGCCGCGGGGAAGCGCGGCGAGGGTGGCAATGTCTATCTCACGCGAAGAGGCTTGGAGGATTCGGGTGAGTGCGTCGGCGGGGAGGTCCGGCATTTCCTGGGCTGCTGCTCCGAGGTCCAGCATTTTCTGGGCTGTCGCTTCGAGGGCAGTTGCGAGGGCGGCTGCTTCGAGGGCGGCTGCGCGGGCTGCGAAGGCTTCGGCCACGCGGGGGTGGACAATGGCGTTTACCTGGTGGGCTTGGCGTTGGCCGCGGCAGAGCCACGCGCTCAGTACGGGCTTGTTGAGTTGGCCTTCGGGCGTATAGACTTCGGGGCCGACGAGCGCGGAGAGTTCGCGGCGCACGGCGGGGGCGGTGCGGATGATGCGTTTGGCTTCGTCGTCGCAGTAGAACACGGGGTGGCCGGCGGCTTCAAGCTGGTGGCACACGTAGCTTTTGCCCGAAGCAATCCCCCCCGTGATGCCCATGAGCAACACGGGGGGAGGAGTGGTGAAGGAGGTTGCGCTATTCGCCGCCCAATTCGGGGTCGTAGTCGGGGATATCTTCGATGACATATTCAACGTCTTGTGGCGTGATGCGTACATACGACACGCCAGGGGGGAGGGTCTTGAGCGAGAGGTGACACTTGTTGCCCTTGTTCTGGAGCAGCTCCTCGTAGTTCACCACAAGTACAAAGTTGTCTGCCGTGATCTTGCGGTAGAGCGCCATGCCTACCTGGAAGCTCACGCTCACGGAGCCGGGGAAGGTGCGGAGCTGCTTCGAGGCGGGGAAGTTCACCTGCTGTACGGGCACGCTGACCGTTTTCTCTACCAACCGGTCTACGCAGTAGTTGAGGCTCACGCGGTCGGGCACGAACTTCGCGCCGCGCACAGGGATGAAGGGGAGGTCGAGGCGGAGTGTGTCCTGGAGGTTGGGATAGTTGAGGGGCTGGAGGTAGGCCCCCGTGATGGTGTCGAGCTGCTGCTTCGAGGCGTAGACCATCACGGAGTCGGCACTGATGCGCGAGGAGGAAATCGTGTAGAGCCGTCCTGCCTTCACGGTGCCCTGCAGCACCACGGGCACGCGCTTGCATTGCCCATAGTTGAAGTAGAACTCGAGGTTTTCGGGCTTCACGCTCACGGTCTGCGTGCTGGGCAAGAGTTGCGGGGCTATCTGCCGCGCGATGTCGATGGCGGGCACCACCACGTGGCCCGTGGCGCCGCGGGCGTAGGCGTTGAAGTCCACCACGATGGGGCGCAGGCGGCGGGTGTAGGCGTAGGTGAGGAGCACGCTGCCCTTGTCGCGTAGCGTCACGTGGAGCGTGCGGGGGAGGTCAGTGGTGACGACTACGTTGCCCGGCACGTTCTTCAGCTCAATGGGCACTTGGAAATCTTCCTCGTAACTCTCGCTGAGGGCCTGGAAAATCCAGAAGACGGCGGAGAGCGCCAGGAAGAAAAGGAAGATGAGGAACTGCTTGTTCCAGATTTTCCTGAAATAGCCGGACCTGTCCGAGGAATGGGAGTTTGGCATGGCCAGAGGTTGTGCGATAGAGGGTTGAGGGAAAAAGAGTGGGGGTGACGTGGCGCCACGTCACCCCCGTAGAGTCGGCAGAGCGACGGGAAGTCGCCGTCGCGCCCGCATTATTTCTTTTGTTCCGCCGTGGGGTTGATGGCATCCTTCGAGAAGGTCATCTTGATGCCCGTGGCCACTTCGACGCTCACGGTGCCTGCCGCTTCGTCGATGCTCTTCACGGTGCCGTGGATGCCGCCGATGGTGATGATTTGCTGGCCCACGCTGAGGCTGTTGCGGAACTTCTGGATTTCCTTTTGCTTCTTGTTCTGGGGGCGGATCATGAAGAAGTACATGATGGCGAAGAG
>CAMGGA010000042.1 GCA_946055515.1 uncultured Bacteroidales bacterium | reverse complement strand
CCAAGGAACGCGGCACGCGGGAGATGAACGAGGCCCTGCAGGAAGACCTCGGCGAATTTGTGGGCGAAAGTCCCATTCCCGCTGAGTTTGAGGTGTATCTGAAGGCAGACTATGCCAATCTCGACAGCCTCGCGCTCTACGAAAAGAGCATACGCACGATGCCGGGTGTCATCGACGTGACTTATCCGCGCGACATCATGGAAAGCCTCGATCGGACCATCCCCACGGTGGGACTGGTGCTGCTGGGCGTTTCGCTGCTGCTGGCGCTCGTTTCTTTCTCGCTCATCAACAACACGGTGCGCATGAATGTCTACGCCCGGCGGTACAGCATCACCACGATGAAGCTCGTGGGCGCAAGCTGGAACTTCATCCGGCGGCCCTTCCTCTGGCAGGCGTTCTGCATCGGCCTGGTGGCAGCGCTCGTGGCGGGAACGCTCCTGGGCGGCGCGCTCTATTACCTGCAGTTTGAGGCGGGCACGAGCGACATTTACCTGAACCGCCTGGTGACGCTGGAAGTGTGGGTGGCCACGCTCGGCACGGTGGTGGTGTGCGGCCTGGGATTGACCATGCTCTGCGCCTTCTTCTCCGTGAACCGCTACCTCCACTGCAGCACGAACGAGGTGTACCTCAAATAGTGCCTCCCCTCCTCTTTTCTTCTCTACGCGGTGCCCGGACGGCCGGGGACCGCCATCCAAGCAAACGATTATTCATCAAAGCACAACAATATGTCCAAAACTCAGAAAAAGGTATTTGCCTTCGACCGCGTCAATTTCATCCTCCTGGCCATCGGCATGGCCATCGTCATCGTGGGCATGATTCTCATGTCGGGCAGTGGCTCGGACGAGCATACCTTCAACCCCGCTATCTTCGACGCACAGCACATCAAGGTGGCTCCCGGGGTGTGCCTCTTCGGCTATCTCTTCATGATCTACGGCATCATGCGCAAGCCGCGCTCCGGCAAGCATGACGAACACAACGAAACCTCTCACTCTGAAGCATAAACGCACATGGACAATCTGCAAGCGCTTATCCTGGGCCTGCTCCAAGGGCTCACGGAATACCTCCCCGTCAGCAGCAGCGGACACCTTACGCTGGGCTCGGCGCTCTTCGGCATCGAAGCGGAGGAGAACCTGATGTTTACCGTGACAGTCCACGTGGCCACGGTGCTGAGTACGCTCGTGGTGCTGGGCGGCGAAATCCTAAAGATATTCAAGGGCTCGCTCCACCCCCTCGGACCGGGCTCGGGCCTGGCACGGCTGAATGAAGACCAGCGCTACGTGCTGAACATCCTGGTGTCGATGATTCCCATCGGCATCGTGGGCGTGTTCTTCAAGGACACGGTGGAGGCCATCTTCGGCAGCGGACTGGGGGTAGTGGGCTTCTGCCTGCTGGCCACGGCGGCGCTCCTGACCTTCTCCTACTACGCGAAACCGCGGCAGCGCGAACATATCTCGACAGGCCATGCCTTCATCATCGGTGTGGCACAGGCGCTGGCGGTGTTGCCGGGCTTGAGCCGCTCGGGCACGACGATTGCCACGGGCCTCATACTCGGCAACAAGAAGAGCCGCATGGCGCAATTCTCCTTCCTCATGGTTATCCCGCCCATCCTCGGCGAAGCCCTGCTCGACCTCGTGAAGGCGGCGAAGGAGGGCTTTGACGTGGCCTTTGCGGGGCTTTCGCCTTCGGCGCTGCTAATCGGTTTCCTGGCCTCGTTCGTGTCGGGCGTGCTCGCCTGCAAGTGGATGATCGGCATTGTGCAGAAGGGCAAACTTGTCTATTTTGCCATCTACTGCCTGGTTGTGGGCCTCGTGACGCTGTGCTATGCGTTTTTCTAACCTGATTTTTCTTTTTCCCTCCTCTACCCTACTCTCTATCTCCTGCCCATGAATTTTCTTCTCGGACAAGTGCTCGCTTTCGACAAGCCCTACGGCATGACTTCTTTCCAACTCGTGGCCAAGGTGCGCTGGCTGCTCACCCGGGCCATGGGAGGACGCAAAATCAAGGTGGGCCACGCGGGTACGCTGGACCCGCTGGCGACGGGCGTGATGGTGGTCTGCACAGGACGGGCCACGAAGCGCATCGAACAGCTGCAGGCGGGGGTGAAGGAGTATGTGGCTACGCTGAAACTCGGGGCCACCACGCCCAGCTTTGACCTGGAACACCCCGTGGACCGCACTTTCCCCACGGCTCACCTGACGGAGGAACTGGTGCGCGCTACCCTGCCCCGCTTCATCGGGGAAATCATGCAGGTGCCGCCGGTCTATTCGGCCTGTAAGGTGAACGGCGCACGCGCCTACGACCTGGCACGAAGCGGAAAGGCGGAGGAGGTGGAACTGAAGGCGAAACCGCTCCGCATCGATGAACTGGAACTGACGGACTGTAACCTCGTGGACAACGAGATCACCATCCGCGTGGTTTGCTCGAAGGGAACGTATATCCGGGCCCTGGCCCGCGACATCGGGGAGGCGCTCCACACGGGGGCGCACCTGACGGCGCTCAGACGGACACGCGTGGGGGACTACGTCGCCGAGAAGTGTTTCACGCTGGAAACCTTCGAGACGTGGCTCGCCGAGCAGTCTATCGAAACAGACTTACCTTGCTAATTCTTCTTACAACGCTCCAAGAATATGAAACTCTCACAGTTTAAATTCAAACTCCCCGAAGAACAGATTGCGAAGTATCCGGCACCGCACCGCGACGAGTCGCGCATGATGGTGCTCCACCGCAAAACCGGTGACCTGGAACACTTGATGTTCAAGGACATCCTTTCGTTTTTCGACGAGCACGATGTATTTGTCTTCAACGATACGAAGGTTTTCCCCGCACGCCTCTACGGCAACAAGGAGAAGACAGGGGCCCGCATCGAGGTGTTCCTCCTGCGCGAACTGAACCAGGAACTCCGACTCTGGGACGTGCTGGTGGACCCTGCCCGCAAGATCCGCATCGGCAACAAGCTGTATTTCGGTGAGGACAACTCTATCGTGGCGGAGGTAATCGACAATACGACCAGCCGCGGACGCACGCTCCGCTTCCTCTACGACGGCGACCACGACGAGTTCAAGAAATCGCTCTACAATCTCGGCGAATCGCCCATCCCGCGCTTCATCGGACGCGAGAGCGAACCGGAGGACATGGAGCGCTTCCAGTGTATCTTCGCCCGCCACGAAGGCGCCGTGACGGCTCCTACCGCCGGCCTGCACTTCTCCCGCGAGATGATGAAACGCATGGAAATCAAGGGCATCGACTCGGCGTTCATCACACTCCACTGTGGCTTGGGCAACTTCCGCGCTACGGACGTGGAGGACCTGACGAAGCACAAGATGGACTCGGAACAGATGTTCGTGGAGGCGGAATGCTGCCGCATGGTGAACAAGGCCAAGGACGAGGGCCGCAAGGTGCTCGCCGTGGGCACGACGGTGCAGCGCGCACTGGAGGTGGCGTGCAGCACGGACAACCGCATCAAGGAGTATGAGGGCTGGACGAACAAGTTTATCTTCCCGCCCTACGACTTCCACGTGGCGGACGCGATGCTGGCCAACTTCCACCCGCCCTACTCTACCCTGCTGATGCTCACCGCTGCCTTCGGTGGCTACGAACAGACCATCCACGCTTACGAGGAGGCGCTGAAGGAGGGTTACCGCTTCGGTCCCTTCGGCGATGCCCTGCTGATCGTGGACTGACATAAACTCTGTCTATTCCTTTATTTAGCTCTCAATAAGATGAAGAACTTGATGTATCTGGCGCTCGGCTCTAATCTGGGCGAACGCCAAGCGAACTTGGACCGCGCGGTGAAGCGCATCGACGAAACGGTGGGCCGCGTGGTCCGCTCGTCGGCTTACTACGAAACGCTGCCCGTGGGCTTTGACTCGGAACACCTCTTCCTCAACGCGGTGGTGGAGGTGGAAACGGAACGCTCTGCGGAAGATATTCTCCAGGCTACGGAGGCTATCGAACGCGAATTGGGCCGCACGGATAAGTCGGAAAAGGGTTGCTACGCCGACCGCCTTATCGACATCGACTTGCTCCTCTATGGTGACCGCGAGGTGCAGACCGGCGCGCTTACCCTGCCCCACCCCGAAATGGCTCGCCGCCGCTTCGTGCTCCAGCCGCTCTGCGAACTGGTGCCGGAACTCGTGGTGCCGGGCCTGGGTCAAACGGTGAAGCAGCTGCTCGACGCGCTCAACGTGGCGCGCATCGAGGAACTGACTGACACGGAGCCTTCGGCTGAGGTGGTGGAGGCCGTGTCGCGCCTGGTGGCGCAGGTTTCGTCGAAGACGAAGTCGGTGAGTGCGGAGAAGTTGGGCCGCGTGGTGGCCGCCCCGAACATTCACCTTTACCTGCTCTACGATGAAAACGGCACAATCCAGGGCATGACCACGCTGGCCGTGGACACGCTCCTGACGGGTACGAAGGCGTGGGTGGAAGACGTGGTCGTTGATGGCCACTGCCGCTGTCGCGGCTATGCCCGACAGCTCCTCTTGCACTGTGAAAAGGAGGGTCTCCGCCTGGGGGCCGCAAGCCTTAACCTGACTTCGCGCCCGGCACGCGAAGCGGCTAACCGCCTCTACCGCAATGCGGGCTTCGTGCAGCGGGAAACGAATGTGTACAAGATGCCGCTGCCACGGGCTTAGGCTGCTCTCTCTCACTACGCGCAACGCTTTCCGCGGGGACTTCTGCGGAAGGCGTTGCGACTATATGTTTTTTCTCCAAATGTCGAACTATCGCCAACTCTTCAAGTCTACGGGGCTGCTGGGCAGCGTGCAGGCGCTCTATATCCTCATTTCTGTTGTCCGCAACAAGGTGGCCGCACAGCTTATTGGCGCTATCGGCATGGGACTTGCGGACCTCTATGCCCGCTCTATCGACTTGATCGGTGGGGCCACGAACTTCGGGCTGGGAATGAGCGGCGTGAAGCACCTGTCGACGCTCGTGGCTTCTGAGGGGACGGATTCGGCGCGCCTGAGGGCCGAGGTGTGCTTGCTGCGCTCTTGGGTGATGGTCACTGCCTTGCTCGGCAGTGCGGTGTGCCTGCTTTTTTCTCCGCTTGTATCTCTCTTTGTGTGCGGGTCTACAGCCCGCACGGGGGCTTTTTGCCTCTTGGCGCCTGCTGTGGCAATGACTACGCTGGCGGGAGGGGAAATCGCTATCCTGAAATCGCTTCGCCACTTGAAGAGACTGGCGAGGGCTACGCTGTGGAATGCGCTTTTTACGCTCGGGGGCTGCGTGGTGTGCTACGCGCTGTGGGGTGTCGATGGTGTGCTGCCGATGCTCGTGGCGGGCACGGCGAGTATGTTTGGCTTTCACCTGCGTGAGTCCTGGAAAACGTTTCCTTACAAACTGGGGCCGCTGCGACGGGGTTTTCTCCGCCCGGGCTGGCCTTTGGTGAAAATGGGGGCGGCCTACGTGTTGGCGGGTCTGATGACGGCGGGGGCGGAGATGCTGATCCGCGCGGCGCTCATGCGCAGCGGGGCGGGACTGATGGCGATTGGCTACTACGCGGCGGGTTTTACACTGACGGTGAGCTATGCGCGCATGGTGTTTGTGGCTATGGACGCTGACTATTTTCCGCGGCTTTCGGCGATTCCCGCAGAGGAGACGCGGGAACAGAATGTGACGATTAACCGACAGATCAATACGCTCATCGTGCTGATGGCTCCGTTCCTGATGGTGTTTTGCCTGTTCCTCCCTTGGATCACCGAACTGCTCTATACAAAGGATTTCCTCGTTATTCAGCCGATGGTGCTCTGCGCCGCGCCTTTCATGTATTTCAAGGCAATTTATTCGCCCGTGGCTTATTTGCCGCTGGCGCGGGGGCACTCGGTGCGCTATATGGTGATGGAATTGATCTACGATGTGGTGTTTTGCATCAGTGTGATTCTGGGTTACTATTGGGGCAACCTGATGGGGGCGGGCCTGGCCCTGGCGTTGGCGAACTTGATAGACTTGGTGCTCATCCTGACTTATTATCACAAGAAATATGATTTCCAAATCAGCACGGGTACGCGCAAACGGGCCATCGCGCTGTTCTTCCTCCTGTTGGCTTCGCTCTTCATCGCTTCGCAACCGAACCTGTGGCTGCGCTTCGGTGGGGGGACGCTCTGCCTGGCACTGACGCTTCCTTATCTCTGGCCCGTGTTGCGGAAGGTGAAACGCTGAATGGCTTTTCGGGCCGGATGGACACAAAAAAAGGGATACCACTGTATCCCAATCAAATTAACCTTAAATCTAATACTATGAAAAACACATTGCAAAGATAGGATGAATGGGGGCTGCCTGCAAACGAAACGCCATGAAGTTTTGGTTAAACAATCTCTTTTAACCGTTAAACGGCGAATTTGCTATATAGAAGCCCCACTTTTGCGAATATTTGGCAACGCCAGCAATGAATTTCTCATGGCTGTTTCTGCGAATCCTGCGGCTTTTCTTTTGCTTTGTGCACGCCTTGCGCTGTATTTGGATAAGATAGGGTGCGGCTCAGCAAAGCAAATAGAAAATCCTGCGGCTTTTCTTTTGCTCTGCATTCGGTTTGCGCTATCTTTGCCGAAAACTGGCTTATGAAATATCCTATTGGCATTCAAACCTTTGAGACGATTATCAAGGACGGCTTTGTCTATGTGGACAAGACGGCTTTGGTTTACAAGTTGGCGACTGAAGGAAGAATTTATTTCCTCAGCCGCCCGCGCCGCTTCGGGAAGAGTTTGCTGCTGTCCACGCTGGACAGCTATTTCCGCGGCAGGAAAGAGCTGTTCAAAGGGCTGGCCATGGAAAAGCTGGAGACGGAGTGGAAGGAGTATCCTGTGCTGCGCATTGACTTCAATGGGTGTAATTTTACCGACAAAGGCGAGTTGGAAAACCGCTTGGTGAGTAATATATCTTCATGGGAGAAACAATACGGAAGGTGCTCCAATTCTCAATCATTGGGTGACCGCTTCCGCTACATCCTGGAGCAGGCGCATTTGCAGACAGGGCATAAGGCCGTAGTGCTGATAGACGAATACGACAAACCGCTTCTGGATGTAATCGACCAGCCGCATCTGTGCTACCTTCTTGAGGATGGGAGCCGAATGAGCTTTGAAGAACACAACCGGAATGTGCTCAAAGGCTTCTACTCTGTCTTCAAACTGGCAGATGAGCACCTACGCTTTGTGCTGCTCACTGGCGTCACAAAGTTCTCGCAAATAAGCGTTTTCAGCGGGTTTAACCAGCCTAAGGACATCAGTTCGGCGAAAGAATACGAAGCCCTCTGCGGCATCACCAAGGAGGAAATGCTCAGTGTATTCCCGCATTCCATCGAAGAACTGGCAAGTAGTTATGAAGTGAGCTACGAGGAAATGGTGCAAATGCTGACGAAAAAATACGACGGCTACCATTTCGGCAAAGGCATGGTGGACATATTCAATCCCTTCAGCCTGCTGAACTGCCTGAGCTTCCAAGACCTGCGCGACTATTGGTTCGCCTCGGGCACGCCCACCTACCTGGTGCAACTGCTGCAGCACTGCAACGAAAACATCAACGAGCTGGTGGGCCGGTACTACGAAGCCTCGGAATTTGTCAATTACAAGGCCGACGTGGAGAAGCCCCTGCCCATGATCTACCAAAGCGGTTACCTCACCATCAAGGGATTCAACCCCCGGCGCAACACCTATTTGCTGGACTTTCCCAACGAGGAGGTGCGGCAGGGCTTCGTGGATGTGCTGGCTTCGGGCTATTTCAAGGAAAGGGGCCTGAACACGTCCAGCTGGCTCAACGACGTGTCGGACTATCTGGAAGCCGGCGACATCGAGCGCTTCATGAAGAAAATGACCTCCCTCCTCGCCTCCGTCACGTACCGTTTCCAGCAGAAGAACGACCCCATTGACTGCGAGCGTTACTTCCACTACACCTTCTTCCTCATTCTGCAAATGATCGGAAAGTACAACACGATGGCGGAGAAGGAGACGAGCGAAGGCCGCATCGACTGCGTGATCGAATGCCCCGGTCACGTCTATATCCTCGAGTTCAAGTTGGACGGTTCAGCCGAGTCCGCGCTCCGTCAGATAGAGGAGAAAGGCTATGCCAAGCCCTACGCTTCCGACCCCCGCCCGCTGCACCTCCTCGGCGTGAACTTTTCCTCGCAAATGGGCAACATAGAGAAATACTTAGTGAAATAAACCGTAAAAACGAGCTTACTCCATGAAATACCCTATAGGCATACAAACCTTTGAGGAGATTATCCAGAACGGCTACGTGTATGTAGACAAGACCGCCTTGGTGTACAAGCTCGCCACGGAGGGGAAAGTCTATTTCCTCAGCCGCCCGCGCCGCTTCGGGAAGAGCTTGCTGCTGTCCACGCTGGACAGCTATTTCCGCGGCAGGAAAGAGTTGTTCAAAGGGCTGTCCATGGAAAAGCTGGAGACGGAGTGGAAGGAGTATCCTGTGCTGCGCATTGACTTCAATGGGTGTAATTTTACCGACAAAGGCGAGTTGGAAAACCGCTTGGTGAGTAATATATCTTCATGGGAGAAACAATACGGAAGGTGCTCCAATTCTCAATCATTGGGTGACCGCTTCCGCTACATCCTGGAGCAGGCGCATTTGCAGACAGGGCATAAGGCCGTAGTGCTGATAGACGAATACGACAAACCGCTTCTGGATGTAATCGACCAGCCGCATCTGTGCTACCTTCTTGAGGATGGGAGCCGAATGAGCTTTGAAGAACACAACCGGAATGTGCTCAAAGGCTTCTACTCTGTCTTCAAACTGGCAGATGAGCACCTACGCTTTGTGCTGCTCACGGGCGTGACCAAATTCTCGCAGATAAGTGTGTTCAGCGGGTTCAACCAGCCGAAGGACATCAGTATGGATTCTTGCTACGAAGCCCTCTGCGGTATCACCAAGGAGGAAATGCTCAGCGTATTCCAGGAACCTATAGCCGCAATGGCCGCCAAGTACCGCATTACTTACGAGGAAATGGTAGAAAAACTGACCAAAAGATACGATGGCTACCATTTCGGCGAGGACCTGGTGGATATATTCAATCCCTTCAGCCTGCTGAACTGCTTCAGTTCCATGTCCCTGCGCGACTATTGGTTCGCTTCGGGCACGCCCACCTACCTGGTGCAACTGCTGCAGCACTGCAACGAAAACATCAACGAGCTGGTGGGCCGGTACTACGAAGCCTCGGAATTTGTCAATTACAAGGCCGACGTGGAGAAGCCCCTGCCCATGATCTACCAAAGCGGTTACCTCACCATCAAGGGATTCAACCCCCGGCGCAACACCTATTTGCTGGACTTTCCCAACGAGGAGGTGCGGCAGGGCTTCGTGGATGTGCTGGCTTCGGGCTATTTCAAGGAAAGGGGCCTGAACACGTCCAGCTGGCTCAACGACGTGTCGGACTATCTGGAAGCCGGCGACATCGAGCGCTTCATGAAGAAAATGACCTCCCTCCTCGCCTCCGTCACGTACCGTTTCCAGCAGAAGAACGACCCCATTGACTGCGAGCGTTACTTCCACTACACCTTCTTCCTCATTCTGCAAATGATCGGAAAGTACAACACGATGGCGGAGAAGGAGACGAGCGAAGGCCGCATCGACTGCGTGATCGAATGCCCCGGTCACGTCTATATCCTCGAGTTCAAGTTGGACGGTTCAGCCGAGTCCGCGCTCCGTCAGATAGAGGAGAAAGGCTATGCCAAGCCCTACGCTTCCGACCCCCGCCCGCTGCACCTCCTCGGCGTGAACTTTTCCTCGCAAATGGGCAACATAGAGAAATACTTAGTGAAATAAATCAACAACCAAACTCAGGGAAAATTGTAATTTTGCCTCCCAAACCAACACCTTTATTCAAAGCATGAATTTTTCAAAGTTATTTACTAAGGCATGGCCCGACCTCCTGGTCGTATTTGCCTTTCTGCTCATCAGCACGCTCTACTTCCTGACGCCGCTGAGCGAAGGACAAGTACTCGGGGGACACGACAGCGTGGCCGCCGTGGGCCTCGGGCAAGAACAAAAAGAGTATCGCGCCACACACGATGGCGAAACTACTCGCTGGTCCAATGCGATTTTCAGCGGTATGCCCACCTATCAGATGGCCCCCTCCTACAGTGCCACCACCACCGTGGCCCGTGCAGCCGATGCCTTCGGACTCTTCACGGCCAATTGGTTTCCCGCCATCAACTTCCTTTTCCTCTATCTTCTGGGCTTCTACATTCTCCTGCGCGCCTTCAACTTCAAGCCCTACCTGGCCGCATTGGGTTCGATTGTCTGGGCCTTCTCGTCCTACTTCCTGATCATCATCGCTGCAGGCCACCTTTGGAAAGTGATGACCTTGGCCTTCATCCCGCCGACCATAGGAGGTTTGGTGCTCTGTTACAGAGGGAAATACCTGTGGGGCGGAGCCGTGACAGCCCTTTTCACCGCCTTCCAGATCATGAGCAACCACTTGCAAATGACCTACTATTTCCTCTTCGTCATGCTCTTCCTCGTGTTGGCATACGGAGTGCAGGCAGCCATCAGCCGCAAAGGGGTCCATTGGCTCAAGGCAACGCTCATGGTGAGCCTGGCAGGACTGCTTGGCGTAGTGGCCAACTTGCCCAACATCTACCACACCTACGAATACTCCAAGGAGTCGATGCGAGGCAAGGCCGAACTCACCGCGCCCAAGCAAGCCGCGCAAAAAGCCACCGATGGACTCGACCGCGACTACATCACGGCCTGGAGCTACGGCGTAGACGAAAGCCTCACGCTCCTCATCCCCGACTTCAAGGGCGGCGGTTCCACCTCCATCATCGACCGTGATGGCGTAGAAGACCTCGAAGGTTACAACGAATTCTACGACTGTGCCGGCCAAACCCAGATGGCCTTCCAGCAGAGCGGCATCCAAGCCTACCCCCCGGGCATCCAGCAATACTGGGGCGACCAGCCCTTCACCGTAGGTCCCGTCTACGTCGGTGCCTTCGTTTGTTTCCTCTTCGTGTTGGGTCTGTTCTATGTGCGCGGTCCTGTCAAGTGGGCCCTGCTTCTCGCCACGGTGTTGAGTTTCCTGTTTGCATGGGGAAAGAACATGCCCGCCGTCACAGACTTCTTCATCGACCATCTCCCGATGTACGCCAAGTTCCGTACGGTCAGCTCCGCGCTCGTCATCGCAGAGTTCACCATGCCCCTGCTCGCCGTGCTCTGCCTGCGCCGCATCATGCTTGAAAAGCGCCTCTTCCTGCTCACATCCTGGAAAGATGCCCCCATTGAGAAGCGCATCGGCCTGCCCATAGCCCTCCTCACCACATGGGGACTCTGCCTCCTGTTGTGGCTCTTCCCCTCCGCCGCAGGCAGCTGCATCTCCACGGCCGACGAAAGCACCTTTGCCATGATGACGCAGGCCGGCTTCCCCTCCGAACTCGTGGCAAACTACAAAGACGCGTTGAGCACCCTGCACCACGCCATACTCTCCGAAGATGCCCGCCGTTCCTTCCTCTTCATCACCCTTTGCAGCCTGCTGCTCTGGGCCTACGCCGAGCGCAAGCTGAAAGGTTGGATGGTATGCGCCCTCCTGTCGCTCATCTGCCTCTTCGACCTGTGGCAAATCGACAAGCGCTACCTCAACAACGACAGCTTCAGCGACCCCGCCGTGCAGGAAGAAGGCTTTGCCAAGACCCCTGCCGACGAAGAAATCCTCAAGGACAAGAGCTACTTCCGCGTGGCCAACATCGGAGCCGGCAACCCCTTCAACGAAACCTCCAACGCCACCTCCTACTATCACCACAGCATCGGCGGCTACCATGCAGCCAAGCTCCACCGCTACCAGGACCTCATCGACCGCCGGCTCAGCCAGGAACTTCCCGCCTTCGTGGGAGCCATCAACGAGGCCCAAGGGCAAATGGAATTCGTGCCGGGCGACAGCATAGCCCCCACGCTCAACATGCTCAACACCAAGTACTTCATCTTCGGCCAGGGCAGCCACGCCCAAGCCGTGCTGAACCCCTTCGCCAACGGCAATGCCTGGTTCGTCCGTGAGCTCCGTTTCGTGGACAGCCCCGATGCCGAAATGGCAGCCCTCGGCCAGCTCAACACTAAGCACGCCGCCGTGGCCGACAAGCGCTTCCGTCCGCAGCTCGACGGCACCCCCCTAGGCGAAGGTAAGGTAGAGCTCACCTCCTACGAGCCCAACTTCCTCACCTACAACGTGGAAAGCCCCCAAGGCGGCGTAGTCGTCTTCTCCGAAATCTACTATCCCGGCTGGAGCGTGAAGATAGACGGGCAAAGCGTCGAGCCCGGCCGTGTCAACTACGTGCTCCGCGCCTTGAAGATGCCTGCCGGCAAACACAAGGTGGAGATGGAATTCCGCCCCGCCAGCGTCACCACCACCAACACCATAGCCTTCGCCGCACAAGGCAGCATACTTCTCCTCTTCGCGGCAGCAGCATGGCTGAAAATGCGCCGGAAAGAAGACGAGTCTGTTACAAAAGGCTAAAACATAGCCTTCAGAGGATATAAATACCAAGTTAGGGCCAATAAAATGCGTTAAAACATTTTGATGGCCCTAACTTTTTCGTATTTTTGCCCCGACATCTCCCACTGGGCAACCGTCCGCCCCCACCCTCTCGCCGCAGCGCGAAGAGTGGGGCTCAGGCAGCGCCCCGGAAAGAGACATTCATCCCGCACAAACCTCTTTAATTTTTATAAACAACTATGGCAACATTAGATTTAAGCAAGTACGGTATCACTGGCGTTACCGAGATCGTACACAACCCCTCCTACGAGCAGCTCTTTGAAGAAGAGACCAAGGCCGGTCTCGAAGGCTTCGAAGTAGGTCAGGACACGGAGCTCGGTGCTGTAAACGTGATGACTGGTATCTACACTGGCCGTTCGCCCAAGGACAAGTTCATCGTCATGGACGAAAACTCCAAGGACACGGTGTGGTGGACGAGCGACGAATATAAGAACGACAACAAGCCCGCTTCCCAGGAGGCATGGGCAGCCGTGAAGGAGCTGGCCCAGAAGGAGCTCTCCAACAAGCGCCTCTTCGTTGTCGACGGCTTCTGCGGTGCCAACAAGGAGACCCGCATGGCTGTGCGCTTCATCATGGAAGTAGCCTGGCAGGCACACTTCGTGACGAACATGTTCATCCGTCCGACCGCCGAAGAACTCGCTGAGTTCGAGCCCGACTTCACCGTCTACAACGCTTCCAAGGCCAAGGTTGAAAACTACAAGGAACTCGGCCTCAACTCCGAAACCGCTGTGGTCTTCAACATCACCAGCCGCGAGCAGGTTATCATCAACACCTGGTACGGTGGTGAAATGAAGAAGGGTATGTTCTCCATGATGAACTACTACAACCCCCTCAAGGGCATCGCTTCCATGCACTGCTCCGCCAACACCAACATGGACGAAACCAGCACCGCCATCTTCTTCGGCCTCTCCGGTACGGGTAAGACTACGCTCTCTACCGACCCGAAGCGCAAGCTCATCGGTGACGACGAACACGGCTGGGACGACAACGGCGTCTTCAACTACGAAGGCGGTTGCTACGCCAAGGTTATCAACCTCGACAAGGAAAGCGAACCCGATATCTACGGTGCCATCAAGCGCAACGCCCTTCTCGAGAACGTAACCGTAGCTGCCGACGGCAAGATCGACTTCGCCGACAAGAGCGTAACGGAGAACACCCGCGTAAGCTACCCCATCGACCACATCCAGAACATCGTGAAGCCCATCAGCAAGGGTCCGGCTGCCAAGCAGGTTATCTTCCTCTCCGCCGACGCCTTCGGTGTACTTCCCCCCGTTTCTATCCTCAGCTCCGACCAGGCCCAGTACTACTTCCTCAGCGGCTTCACCGCCAAGCTCGCCGGTACGGAACGCGGCATCACCGAGCCCACGCCGACCTTCTCGGCTTGCTTCGGCCAGGCATTCCTCGAACTCCACCCCACGAAGTACGCAGCTGAACTCGTGAAGAAGATGGAAGCCAACGGTGCCAAGGCATACCTCGTGAACACGGGCTGGAACGGTACGGGCAAGCGTATCTCCATCCGCGACACCCGCGGCATCATCGACGCCATCCTCGACGGCTCTATCGACAAGGCTCCCACGAAGGTAATCCCCTTCTTCAACTTCGTAGTGCCCACAGAGCTCCCCGGCGTAGACACCAACATCCTCGACCCGCGCGACACCTACGCTGAGGCTGCCCAGTGGGAAGAAAAGGCCAAGGACCTCGCTGGCCGCTTCATCAAGAACTTCGTGAAGTACCAGGGCAACGAAGCCGGCAAGGCTCTCGTAGCTGCAGGTCCCCAGCTCTAATCGATCAACATCCGTTTGATACACATAAGCAGGAGGTTTTCCGAAAGGAGAGAGCCTCCTGCTTTCTTTGTTACCCGTTGAAAACATGGAAAACACCCCTATATATACGTGTTTTTTTGCCCGAAAAAAACCTTCACAGCTTCACAAATAGCCACTTTTCCGCTGAAACTCATACAAAAACAGTG
>CAMGGA010000041.1 GCA_946055515.1 uncultured Bacteroidales bacterium | reverse complement strand
GCGGCAACGCCGTGAACCACATGTACCGCGAAGGCATCCACGACGTGAACTTCGTGGTGTGCAACACCGACAGCAAGGCCCTCGCCGACAGCCCCGTGCCCGCACGCCTCCAGCTCGGCCACGAAGGTCTCGGCGCCGGCAACCGCCCCGAGCGCGCCAGCCAGGCTGCCGAAGAGAGCGTGGACCAGATCCGCTCGATGCTCAACGACGGCACCAAAATGGTGTTCATCACCGCCGGTATGGGTGGCGGTACGGGTACGGGTGCAGCGCCCGTGATTGCCCGCGAGGCCAAGGGTATGGGCATCCTGACCGTAGGCATCGTGACCATCCCCTTCCGCTTTGAAGGAAACAAGAAAATTGACCAGGCCCTCGACGGCGTGGAGGAAATCTCGAAACACGTGGACGCCCTCCTCGTCATCAACAACGAACGACTGCGCGAAATCTACCCTGAACTCAACGTGCTCTCCGCCTTCGAAATGGCCGACAACACGCTCAGCGTGGCCGCCCGCTCCATCGCGGAAATCATTACGATGCACGGTATCATCAACCTCGACTTCCGCGACGTGTGCACGGTGCTGAAGGACGGTGGCGTGGCCATCATGTCGACGGGCTTCGGCGAAGGCGAGAACCGCGTGAGCAAGGCCATCGAGGCAGCCCTCCATTCGCCGCTGCTCAACAACAACGATATCTTCAACTCCAAGAAGGTGCTCCTCTCTATCTCCTTCTGCGCAGAAAAGGAGGGCGACACGCTGATGATGGAGGAAATGAACGAGGTGCACGACTTCATGTCGAAGTTCCACGACGACGTGGAGACCAAGTGGGGCCTCTCGACCGACGCTTCCCTCGGCAAGCAGGTGAAAATCACCATCCTCGCCACGGGATTCGGCATCAGCAACGTGCCGGGCATCAAGAGCAAGCTCGACGCAGAGGAAGAATCGCGCCGCCAGCACGAGGTGGAGAAGCAGGAAGAAAACGAGGAACGCCGCGAAGGCTTCTACGGCGGCGACAAGCAGGGCACGCTCCGCAAACGACCCAAATTCTTCCTCTTCGGCCTCGATGACCTCGACAACGAGGAAATCATCTCCATGGTCGAACTGACCCCGACATACAAGCGCTCGAAGGAAGTGCTCTCAGACATCAAGGCCAAAGCCTACGGCAACATTGCCATCGAGCCCGAAAGTGCGCTCGGACAGACGGCCACGGCGGGTTCGGTCATCTCCTTCTAATCCCTGCGCACCACAGACAGCAACCTTTACAAGGGAGGGCCTGATGTCCCGCCAAGGAGGCGGACGCGCCCTCCCGCTTTTCTCCATTTCCCCCATAGGCAACCTTCCAACCATTCCCTTCTCCCCACGCCCATGACAGACCAACTCATCGAACTCCATGTGCCGCAGACCCCTCACCTCATCAAGGTGATAGGAGTGGGCGGCGGTGGCGGCAACGCCGTGGCACAGATGTACCGCGACGACATCCCTGAGGTGCGCTACCTCGTGGTCAATTCCGACAGCAAGGCATTGGAGGACAACGTCGTGCCCGACCACCTGCAGCTCGGCCCTGGCCTGGGGGCGGGAGGCAAACCCGAGAAGGGACGCGAACTGGCCGAGGAAAGCGTGGAGAAAATCCGCGCTGCACTCGACCGGGACACCCACATGGTGTTCATCACGGCGGGCATGGGCGGAGGCACGGGCACTGGGGCTTCGCCCGTGATCGCACGCGAAGCACGCGCCAAGGGCATCCTGACCGTGGGCATCGTGACCATCCCCTTCCTCTTCGAGCGCGAACGCCAAATCGACAAGGCGCTCGACGGACTGGACGCCCTCGCCAAGGAAGTCGATGCGCTGCTGGTCATCAACAACCAGCGACTCATCGACATCTACCCCGAACTGTCGGTCATCAACGGTTTCCGCATCGCGGACCAGACCCTCTCGACGGCGGTGCGCTCCATCACGGAAATCATTTCCATGCACGGCCGCGTGAACCTCGACTTCGAGGACGTGAAAACGGTGCTCACCGAGGGCGGAGTGGCGGTGATGTCGACGGGCTATGCCGAAGGAGAAGGTCGCGTGGGCCGCGCCATCGAGCAGGCCCTCACTTCGCCCCTCCTGAACAACAACGACGTGTACAGTGCCGACCGCATCCTCATCGCCGTGACGATGAGCCGCGAGGAACACCAGATGCTGACCATGCGGGAAATCAACGAGGTGACGGCCTTCATGGAGAAGTTCAACCCCGACATCGTCACGAAATGGGGCCTGGCGCAGGACGATACGCTCGGCGACAAGGTGAAGGTGACCATCCTTGCCTCGGGCTTCGGCCTCTACAGCAAGAAACGCCCGAAGCGGGAGGCTGCGGAGACCTATACGAGCACGCCCGAACAGGACGAACGGCGCACCCGATACTATGCCGACCCGCACACGAAGGTGCGCACGAGGCCCCTGGTCTACCTCTTCGGCACGGAGGACCTCAACAATCCCGAGGTGCTCCGCCTGGTGGAAGACGTGCCGACCCGCCTGCGTACCCGCACGCAGCTCCTGGACATCCAGCAACACGCCGCGCCCACACAGCCTGCGATGCCCGCCATCGAACTGCCATCGGCCGACAACCGTACCATACGGTTCAATCCCGAGGATTAATTATCCAGGAGCCCCGGCTGCCCCCTTCGCACGGAAGCCCGGGACCTGCTTTCCCACTCCTATTCTATATATTATCTGTCAAAACCATTCAGCAATGACAATCTTTGAACAAGTCAGCAAGGACATCGTGGCTGCCATGAAGGCCAAGGACAAGGTTCGCCTCCAGGCGCTGCGCAACATAAAGAAATATTTCATCGAGGCCAAAACGGCACCGGGAGCCAACGATACGCTCGAGGACGCCGCCGCGCTCAAGATCCTGGCCAAGCTCGCCAAGCAGGGACGCGACACGGCCGCGCTCTACACCGAACAGGGCCGCCCCGACCTCGCAGAGGAAGAGGCCGCACAGGCACAGGTGGTGGAGGAGTATCTTCCCAAGGCACTGAGCGCAGAAGAACTCGAGGCGGAGGTGAAAGCCATCATCGCCGAAACGGGTGCCGCCTCGCCCAAGGACATGGGCAAGGTGATGGGCGTGGCCACGAAACGGCTCGCCGGACGCGCCGACGGCAAGGCCATCTCTGCCCTCGTGAAGCAACTCTTGGCCTAACTCCCTCTTCCCCATCTCTCCCACCCCAAGACTATCCAGAGCGAAATGCAAGAATTTGAACTCATAGCCAAAACTTTCCAAGGACTGGAAGAAGTGCTGGCGCAGGAATTGATCGAACTCGGCGCAGACAATGTGCAAATCGGGCGCCGCATGGTGTCCTTCACGGGCGACAAGGCCATGATGTACAGGGCCAACTTCTGCCTGAGAACGGCCGTGCGCATCCTGAAACCCATCAAGCACTTCCGCGCAAAGGATGCCGACGAGGTCTACAAGGCCGTGCGCAGCATCGACTGGAGCCAGTATCTCGACGTGGACAACACCTTTGCCGTGGACTCCGTGATCTATTCGCCCGAATTCCGCCATTCCAAATTCGTGGCCTACAAGGTCAAGGACGCCATCGTCGATTATTTCCGCGACACGACGGGCGAGCGCCCCAACATCCGCATCACGAATCCCGACGTGAAGCTCAATATCCACATCGCCGACGAGGACTGCACGCTCTCCCTCGACAGTTCGGGCGAGAGCCTTCACCTGCGCGGCTACCGCGTGGCTTCGGTGGAAGCACCCATCAACGAGGTGCTCGCGGCGGGACTCATCAAGCTCACGGGCTGGCAGGCGGATTGCGACTTCATCGACCCCTTCTGCGGCTCGGGCACTTTCCTCGTGGAGGCTGCGCTCATGGCCCGCAATATCTTCCCCGGCGTGTTCCGCAAGGAGTTCGGCTTTGAGAAATGGAAGGATTTCGACGAAACGCTCCTCCAGCAGATTTACGAGGATGACTCGCAGGAACGCGACTTCGACTACCATATCTATGGCTACGACCTCAACGTGCATGCCGTGGAGGCTGCGACGCGCAATGCCCGCAGTGCGGGTGTGGCAGACATCGTGACGGTGGCGCAGCAGGATTTCCGCAAATTCACCAAACCCGCGGAGAAGGCCCTGCTCGTGACCAACCCGCCCTACGGCGAACGACTCACGCCGCCGGACCTCCTCAGCCTTTACCAATCCATCGGCAAGGTGCTGAAACACGAGTTTACGGGCGGCGAGGCGTGGATCATTTCCTCGAAGGAAGAACTCTTCGAGAACATCGGTCTGCGTGCGAGTCTGAAGACGCAGATTTTCAACGGAAAGATTGACTGTGACTTCCGCAAATACCAGCTCTTCGAGGGCAAACTCGGGAAGTTCCGTGCTGAAGGAGGCAAGGTGAAGACCGACGAGGAACGCCGCCTCATGAGCGACCAGAGCCGCTTCCGCGCCCGCCGCGACGATTTCAAGCAGCGCTTCGGCGAGGAAGAGGACACGGAACACGGACGCTACGAGGACGACCTCGACCCGGAATACCTCCTGCTCCGCAGAAAGCACCGCGAGTTCCAGGACAGCCGCTTTGCCCCGCGCACTCCCCGCCCCGCCGGTAAACGGGGCGAAGGCCGACCCTCTTCCGCTCCGCGCAAGGGCGGGCCGCGACGCGACGGCGACGAGCGCAGAGCCACCCCCCGCGGCGGTATGCGGAAGGACGGCTTCAAGCGCGATGGCTTCCGCAAAGGCGGGCCCCGTCGCCCACGCAGAGACAATGAGTAGCTATACAGATTATTACCTAAAACGTACTGCATGAAACTGAATAAAATGTGGGGCGCAGTGGTAGCACTGTTGCTCGCTTTCCCCGCAATGGCACAGCAAACCAAACAATATTCACTCGACGAACTGATGTGGGGCGGCTCCAGCTACTGGCAGCTGCAACCCAAGAACCTCTATGCTTCTTTCTGGGGAGACCGACTGGTAGAACTCGACGTGGAGCAAATCAAGACCCTCACGGACGAGAAGGGACGGAAGGTGAAGAACCCCGAAGTGCTCTTCACCCTCGACGAAGTGAATGCGGCTATCGATACAGCCCAGTGGGGAAAGGTCTACAACCTGATGTCCCACAAGTTCCTCTCGGCCAAGGAAACACGCTGCCTGCTCTTTACGCCCAAGGTGCGCTTCATCTATGACTGGAAGACGAAGCAGGCGGTGTGGCAACAGCCGCTGGCCGAACAGGCCCAGGCGAGTGAGTTTGACCTCCAGAGCCGCCAGGAAGCCTACGTCAAGGACTGGAACCTCTACGTGACCCGAGCTGACGGGCAGACGCAGCAGGTGACCCGCGACGGCAGCCGCGAACTCCAATATGGCCTGAGCGTTCACCGTGACGAGTTTGGCATCCTCAAGGGCCTCTTCTGGAGTCCCAAGGGAAACCTTCTGGCTTTCTACCGCATGGACCAGACGATGGTGACGGACTTCCCCCTTATCGACATTGACCACCGCGTGGCACAACTCGCTCCCGAGAAGTACCCCATGGCGGGCATGACGAGCCACAAGGTGACCGTGGGTATCTACAACCCCGCAACGCAGCAGACGGTGTACCTCCAGGCGGGAGACCCCACGGACCGCTATTTCACCAACATAGCCTGGAGCCCCGACGAGCGCACGGTCTACATGATCGAACTGCCCCGCACGCAGGACAAGGCCGAACTCGTGGCTTACGATGCGGCTACGGGACAGCGCAAGGGGGTGCTCTACACGGAAACGAACAACCGCTACGTGGAGCCGATGAACCCGATTTGTTTCCTGCCCTGGGACGACACGAAGTTCATCTACCAGACCCGCCGCGACGGCTACAACCACCTCTATCTCTTCGACACTACGGGCCGCGAGCTGAAACAGCTCACCAAGGGAGCGTTTGAAGTGCTCGACTTCCTCGGTTTCAATGCCAAGACGAAGAGTGTGATTGTCCGCACCAACGAAGCTTCGCCCATCCGCTACAACCACTACAGCGTGAACGTGGAGACGGGCAAGCGCACGCTGCTCGACAATGGCCGCGGCGTACACTACGCTTCCCTCAGCGAGAGCGGCGCTTTCCTCCTGGACAGCTGGTCGGCTCCCGATACCTATCGCTGCAAGGATCTCTTGCCTACGGCAAAGCCTGCGCAGCTCCAGCTCTACACGGCGCAGAGTCCCTACACAGACAATGGCGTGCCTCCCGTGGAAAGCGGCACCATCAAGGCCGCTGACGGCAAGACGGATCTCTACTACCGACTCGTGAAGCCGGCAGGCTTCGACCCCAAGAAGCAATATCCTGCCGTGGTCTATGTCTATGGCGGACCGCACGCCCACAACGTGGACGAATCGTGGAACTATCTGTCACGCCCCTGGGAAACCTACATGGCGCAGCTCGGCTACGTCATCTTCGTGCTCGACAACCGTGGCTCGGAAAACCGCGGCTTTGAGTTCGAGAGCGTGACCCACCGCCACCTCGGCGACAACGAGATGGCCGACCAGATGGAAGGCGTGAAGTTCCTCCGCTCCCTGCCCTTCGTGGACGGCAACCGCCTCGGCGTGCACGGCTGGTCGTTCGGCGGCTTCATGACCACGAACCTGATGTGCTCCTATCCCGACGATTTCAAGGTGGGCGTGGCCGGCGGACCCGTGATTGACTGGAAGTACTACGAAGTGATGTACGGCGAACGCTACATGGACACCCCGCAGGAAAACCCCGAGGGCTACGAGAGCAGCAGCCTGCTCAACAAGGCCAAGAACCTGAAGGGCCGCCTGCAGATCATTGTGGGACTCAACGACCCCACCTGTGTGCTGCAGCACAGCCTGGCTTTCCTCCGTGCCTGTGAGGATGCGGGTACGCAGCCCGACTATTTCGTCTATCCCGGTCAGGGACACAACATGATGGGCAAGGATATGGTGCATCTCCATGAGCGCATCACCCGCTACTTCGAGGACTACCTCAAGTAACAGTTCCCATCCGGATTAGTTTCGTATATGAAAGTAAATATCGAAGCCACGTGGGGTGCGCGACTGCAGGAGCAGTTCGACGCACCCTACTTTCAGACACTCACGGATTTCGTGAGAGAAGAGTACAGCAAGGGCCCCTGCTATCCGCCGGGACCCGAAATTTTCAATGCCTTCAACCTCTGCCCCTTCGACAAGGTGAAAGTGGTGATCATCGGGCAAGATCCCTACCACGGACCAGGACAGGCCGAGGGACTCTGCTTCAGTGTGAAAGAAGGCGTGAAGATGCCCCCTTCGCTCGTGAATATCTTCCGCGAAGTGCAGGCCGACACGGGGCGCCCCCTGCCTCCCAACGGGAGCCTGCGCCGCTGGGCCGAACAGGGCGTGATGCTCCTCAACGCAACCCTCACGGTGCGGGCCCACCAGGCCGCTTCGCACCAAAAGCATGGCTGGGAGGAATTTACGGATGCCGTGATCCGCTGCCTCGCTGCGGAGAAAGAACACCTCGTGTTCATCCTCTGGGGCAGTTCGGCGCAGCAGAAGGGACGCGTGATAGACCGCAATCGTCACCTCGTGTTGTCCTCCGCCCATCCCTCCCCCCTCTCCGCCTACCACGGCTTCTTCGGCAACCACCACTTTACCCGTTGCAACGATTACCTCGTGAGCCACGGAAAGACTCCGATTGTTTGGTAAACTTATTCCAACCCACTATGATTCTACAAGTAGGAGATGTTATCCTTACCCACGAAATACTGACTGAATACTTCTGTTGTGACCTCGAAGCCTGCCGCGGCGCCTGCTGTGTGGAGGGAGACAGCGGCGCTCCCCTGCAACTGGAGGAGGTGGCCGAGATGGAAAACGTGCTCGACACCGTGTGGCCCGACCTGAGCGCCGAGGCGCAAAGCACCATTGACCGCCAAGGCGTGGCGTACACCGACTCCGAGGGAGACCTCGTGACCAGCATCGTCCGAGGCCGCGACTGCGTGTTCACCTGCTACGGAGCCGACGGCTGTTGCTACTGTGCCTCCGACAAGGCTTTCCGCGAGGGACGCTGCGGCTGGGACAAGCCGATTTCCTGTGCCTTGTACCCCATTCGCGAAAAGCGCTTCGGCAGCGGACTCGTGGGATTGCAGTACCACCGCTGGGAAATATGCCGCCCCGCTGTGGATCTCGGGCGCAAACTCAATCTGAAAATCTACCAGTTTCTCAAGGCCCCCCTGGTGCGGCGCTTCGGTGAGGCTTGGTACGAAGAACTCTGTGCCGTGGCGGCACAACTCGAAGCGGAGGCGCAGAAGGCAGCGGAATAAATCGTGTATCTTAACTGATTTTTGTACTTTTGCCTCCGTTATGAGCAAACTTACCTTTAAGAGCGCCCTCTTTGTTCCCCTTTGTGTGCTCCTTTTCGCATGTTGCTTTGTCGCATCCTGTGATTCCAAGAAAAAGGAAACAGTGGAAGAACCGCCCGTGGAGGACATCGTGCCGATAGAAGAAGTGCCCGATGCCCCCCAGGACCAAGTGGAGGCACTTACCGACACGGTAGCCCTCGATTCAACCGACAGCAAAATCAACTTCAATCACGAGGGAGCGTATATCTACGTGAGCAAGGCCAAGATGCGCCTCTATGTCGTGGACAAGAACGACAGCGTCGTCTTCTCCTGCGGCATAGCCTGCGGCATCCGCAAAGGCGACAAACAGGAGAAAGGAGACTACCGCACCCCTGAAGGCCACTTCCGCATCTCCGGCATGTTTGAAAGTACCGACTGGATTCACCGCACCCGCGACGGACGCGACGTCAAGGGCTGCTACGGACCCTACTTCCTCCGCCTCGCCACCGGCCGCTTTGCCGGCATCGGCATCCACGGCACGAATGCCCCGGGCAGCATCGGCAAGCGCGCCTCGGAAGGTTGCATCCGCGTGAAGACCCCGAATATCATCCTGCTGCGCAAGCACTATGCCTACGACGGTATGCCCGTCATTGTGAGCGGCGAGCGTGAACGCCTCCCGAAGTTCAAGGGACTTGGGGCTGAGGCTTTGACCGAAGAAGACGTGCTGGCTCAGGAAAAGAAAGACAGCGTGACAGCCGCTGCCGCTGCTTCTGCCCCCGACAGTGCAGCCGTTGTGCCGCATGAAGTGCCCGGACAGCCCGAGGCTTCCGACATTACCCATTCTTCCCACACGGGAGATTCCATGAATACGACGAGCGAAGTGGACAAGACCGGAGAGCCGTATGACCCTTCGGCCGAATGATTGGCCCAAGCCATGCTTGATTGTATATTCACGAGAAGCTTTATGGTAATGCTACGGATTTGTCGCACACTCTCCTTGGAACGTGTGCAAAATCGCGGAAGAGCATCCTAATGTTTCTTAAAAAATGAGCAAAAGACTTGGTTTTCAAGCCTTTATCTACTATCTTTGCACACGTCAAATCTCATTTAGGCCCTGAAATAGCCCTGGTTAGGCTGTTTACACGTGCTGATGTGAAGCACAACGGGCCGCCATTCGTGAACTTCCAAAAGAATATTAACGTGATTATCAAGAAGTATATTGCCGGCGTAGCATTTGGCTTGATGAGCTTGCTCAGCGCACAAGCGCAGGACCTGATGCCCGAACAAATGCCTTCGCGCCCCGCAGCAGAAAGAATTGTCAAAGAAATAGCTCCCATCTCGATCGAAGCCAACGTGACGGCCGAAGTAGAGAGCGCTAAAGAACTCTCTTACAACGCCAACTTCGGCGAAAGCGTGGTGCGCACGGCACTCCAGTACCTCGGCGCCCGCTACTCGCTGGGCAGCACGGGACCGAACGTTTTCGACTGTTCCGGCTTCACGAGCTTCGTTTATCGCAAGGAAAACGTGAGCATCCTCCGCACTTCCCGCTCGCAATATACCCAGGGCACTCCCATCGCTAAAATCAAGGACTTGAAGAAGGGCGACCTCGTCTTCTTCGGCGGCCGCGGCAACACCCGTTCGGTGGGCCACGTGGGCATCGTGACCGATGTAGACCCCAGCGGCAATAACTTCTCGTTCGTTCACGCCAGCAACAAGGGCGTGAAAATCTCCGACTCCCGCGAGGCTTACTATAGCCGCCGCTACATCGGTGCCCGTAGAATTGTAGAAAACTAACCCGTGAAGAAGTATTTTCTCAGCGCCCTCCTGGCTCTCGCAGCCTTCACCGCCGTGGCGCAAACACAGAAGGAAACGCTCCAAGTGGCGTTTACCGGAGATATTATGATGGGGACTACATTCCCCTCCGTGCAGTTGCCGCCCCAGGAGGGACGGCAACTGTTTGTTGATGCCGCACCCATCCTGCAAAAGGCGGATGTGGCCGCAGGTAACCTCGAAGGAACGCTCTGTGACGGCGGAAAGACCCACAAAAAGGTTTCCAACGTTTGCTATGCCTTCCGCACGCCTACCAGCTACGCCCCACTGCTCCAGGCTGCGGGCTACGATTTCCTCAGCATGGCCAACAACCATGCCAACGACTTCGGCGCGGAAGGCATTGCCAGCACACGACGCTGCCTGGACGCCTTGGGCATTGCCCATGCGGGCATCAAGGGTTTTGAGAGTGGGGTAGTGGTGGAGCGCGACGGTGTGCGCTATGGCTTCTGCGCCTTCGGACACAACGGCTACACCTTGCGCCATCAGGACCTGAACCAGGTGCGGCAAATCGTCACTTCGCTCGTCAATCAGTGCGACATCGTAATCGTTTCCTTCCACGGCGGGGCGGAGGGAAGCAGCCGGGCCCGTTTGCCCCATGGCAAGGAAGTGTTTTGCGGCGAAGACCGCGGCTCGCTCCGCGAGTTTGCCCATTTCTGCATCGACGCCGGGGCTGATGTCGTCTACGGCCACGGCCCCCATGTGGCCCGGGCGGTGGAACTCTACAAGGAACACTTCATCGCTTACAGCTTGGGCAACTTCTGTACGCCTTACGGCATGAGTCTGGGCGGCGTGTTGGGCTATGCCCCCTTGCTCTCGTTGGAGCTTACCCGCGACGGACGCTTCGTGAGCGGACAAATCCATTCCTTCATCCAAGCCAAGGGCGTGGGGCCCCGCCTCGATGCCTCGCACCGTGCCGCCCGGGAAATCCGCCGCCTCACGGCCTTGGACGTGCCCGGCACTCCCCTGGTGATTGACGACGAGGGGCACATCCGCCGCAAGTAATCCACAAGACCAATCCTAAACTATCAGATACATTTCCCAAATCCTTTTATGAAATTTCTTCTTTTGCAGGCTGCAGCGCAGGAGTTCTCCGTAGACAAAATCGACAAGCTCATAGAAAAACTCATTGACCTCTGCGTGACGGGAGGAAAACACATCCTTGCGGCACTGCTCGTCTACCTCATCGGTGCTTTCCTGGTCAAACTCATCAACCGCCTCGTACATACGATGCTCAATCGTCGCCACATCGACGTGAGCGTGCAGAGCTTCGTGCGTAGCTTGGTGAACATTCTCCTCACCATTCTCCTCATCATTTCCGTCATCAGCGCCTTGGGCATCAACACCACCTCCTTCGCCGCCCTCTTGGCCTCGGCGGGTGTGGCAGTCGGCATGGCCCTTTCGGGTAACTTACAGAACTTTGCAGGCGGCCTCGTCATCCTTCTCTTCAAGCCCTACCGCGTAGGCGACTGGATTGAAGCCCAGGGCGTGCAGGGCAGCGTGCGCGAAATCCAGATATTCCACACCATCCTCCTCACCGCCGACGGCAAGCAAGTGTACATGCCGAACGGTTCGCTCAGCACCTCCGTGGTGGTGAACTATTCCAAGGAAGAATACCGCCGCGTGCAGTGGGTGGTGGGCGTAGACTACGGCCAGGACGTAAGCCTCGTGCGCGAAAAGGTCCTCGCCATGTTCAAGGCCGACAGTCGCGTGGTGCAGGACGTAGCCGACAAGCAGCCCTTCATTGGCCTCGAAACCCTCGCCGACAGCAGCGTGAACCTCACCATCCGCGTGTGGGTGAAGACCGCCGACTATTGGCCCATGTACTACGAAGGCCAGCAGCAAGTCTACGAACTCTTCAACCGCGAAGGCATCAACATTCCCTTCCCGCAGGCTGTGGTCCATTTGGAAAAATAATCCTGCCAGTTTGGCCAGCCCGCAGCCCGCCCCGCCACCGCGTGGGCAGGCGTTCTGCGGGAGGCCCGGATGGCTGACCTTTGGCCCAGAGCTTGGGGTGCAAGGCCTGTGGCCACCCGAATCCTGCACAATTAGCCCTGTAGGGGGCGGCAGTTCTATACATCGAACGCTTGTATAGAGCTGCCGCCCCCTACTTTTTATAAGATAGGCTGCGGCTCAGCCATGTCAATCAAAAATCCTTCGGCTTTTTGCTTGCCATTGCATTCGCCTTGCACTATCTTTGCCACGAAGAAGTTCTTGAAGGGACTTTTTCAAATTCTTTTGGAAAAATTCCTCAGATGGCAGCCAATGCGCGCTCCTATCGTTGCCTGTTGCTATTGGGGAAGGAAACATGGCCAATCTGAGAGAATTGCAAATGATTTTATCTAATGAACCCTAATTACAAACACGAAGTGCTGTAAATCAATACCTCACAACTCTCCTTTTCCTTGAATGAACCATTATGAACTTGCATAATTCAAAGGAATGCAATTTTTTTGCATCCAAATTAACCTTAATAACAACTAAAAAATTGGATTATGAACACTAAGTATCTAATGGCTTGTATGATCCTGCCGTTCGCAATCACCTCCTGCTCGTCTGATGCAACCGAAGAGAAGCCGGTAACACCCCCAGCAGTGACTAAAAAGGAAATTAAGATCGGAACCAATGTCAGTGGCATCACCAAAGCTACGGACACTGGTTTTGATGCCAATGACAAGTGCGGCTTGTATGTCGTTAATCGCGGAGGCGGCAACTCCTCAAGCACACTTCAATCTATGGGCAACCATGTAGACAACATGCGCTTCACGTACAATGGCACATGGACTCCCGACACTCCCATCTATTGGATGGACAACACCACCCATGCCGATTTCTACCTTTATTTCCCCTACCAGAACGGTATCGGCGATGTCAATGCCATGCCATTCAGCGTAAAGACCGACCAAAGCAGCGAGAGCGCCTATAAGGCAAGCGAATTGCTCATTGGCTCCATAAAGGACGTGGCTCCCACAGAAGCTGCCGTCATCATCAATGCCAAGCATGTGCTTAGCCGGATGGTAGTGAATGTGGCTGCAGGCAACGGATTTACCACAGAGAGTCTGGCTGCTGCAAACGTCGGCGTTACCATCAACGGAATCAAAGTGTCGGCAACCGTAGACCTTGCCACCTCTGCAGTTTCTGCAACGGGTGATGCACAGAGCATCAAACCGTGGAATACCGACGGAGCGTGGAAGGCCCTCGTCATACCGCAAAGCGTGGAAGAAACCAACCTCATCACCGTGAATGTGGACGGCAAGGACTACAACCTGAAAAAAGCATTCACATTCGTCGGAGGCAAAAGCCACAAATTCACCGTCACAGTGAGCAAGACCAGCAATGGCATCAACGTGAACATAGACGGATGGGAGACCGACGATACCGACAACGGCGGTGTGGCAGAATGATGTATAACTGAAAAGTGTTTGTTTTATGAAGAAGATATCTCACCTATTATTATATAGCATCCTCGCCGCATCGTTGTTGACGGCATGCTCCGACAGCGATTGGTTTGACGAAGGATTCTCGGGTGACAGACATAAGATAGAACTCACCAGCGAAATCAACCAGGTGCCCGTGACGAGGGTAAACGACAACGGTTTTGTGGATGGTGACGTGATGGGCGTATATATCGTCGACTACGAAGGAAGCAACCCCGGCACACTGCAGGTGAAAGGCAACCGCGGCGACAACGTGCGCCACACCTTCGACGAAGCCAATAATAAGTGGAATTCGGCATTCGACGTATTCTGGAAGGACAAGCATACGCATATCGACGTGTATGGGTACTATCCTTTCGGCAATCCCGAGAGTATCGGGCAATATGCCTTTACCGTGCAGCGCGACCAGAGCAAGCCCACTGAGGGCGGCGAGATGGGCGGATATGAGCAGAGCGACTTCCTGTGGGGCAAGGCCAGCGATGTGGCTCCCACCACAAGTGTGGTGCGCCTGTCCATGCAGCACCGTATGGCAAATGCCCGCGTTACCCTTGTCGAGGGAACAGGTTTTGCTGCGGGCGAATGGGTAAAAACAGAGAAGCAGGTGCTCGCCACCAACCTCATCCGCGAGGCTCTCATCAACCTGAGCAACGGTAAGGTGAAGGCAAATGGCGCAATCGAGAAAACGGCCACCATGCCATCGAGAGTGAACGATGAATGGCGTGCCATCGTAGTGCCTCAGACAGTGGCCGCAGGCACCACTCTTTTCAGCATCACCATCGGCGGTGTGCCATATAAGTTTGCCAAGGACGAGGCCTTCACCTATCAGGCAGGCAAGATGTCAAACTTCGCCATCCGTGTGGATAAGAAAGGTATTGAAGGACAATATGCCCTTACGCTCATCAGCGAGAGCATCACAGCATGGGAGAACGACCTCGTGAGCCACGACGCCACAGCCAAGGAGTATGTGGTTATAAACTCGACAGCCGGCCATCTCAAGGAAGCTATCGAGGCAGCAGGCAAGGACTATACAAAGCTAAAGAACCTGAAGATTACGGGACAGATAAATCAGTCTGATTTCTATTTCATGCGTG
>CAMGGA010000040.1 GCA_946055515.1 uncultured Bacteroidales bacterium | reverse complement strand
GAACACCTCGGCCGACACCGCACGGCTTTGCTCATTTTCTTCAACAATTCGCTCCGCACACGCCTCTCTACGCAGAAGGCGGCGCGCAACCTGGGCCTCGACGTCGTGGTGCTCGACGTGAACCAAGGGGCATGGAAACTGGAAACGGAACGCGGCGTGGTGATGGACGGCGACAAGAGCGAACACCTCCTGGAAGCCATTCCCGTGATGGCCTCGTACTGCGACCTCATCGGCGTGCGCACTTTTGCCAGCCTGACGGACCGCGAGGCGGACTACGCGGAAAACATTCTCTCGCAGTTTATCCGCTACAGCGGCAAACCGGTGTTTTCGATGGAAAGCGCTACCGCTCACCCGCTCCAAGCCTTTGCGGACTTGATTACGATAAACGAACACAAGGAAAAGAAGCGCCCGAAGGTGGTTTTGACCTGGGCGCCGCACCCTCGCGCCTTGCCGCAGGCCGTGCCCAACAGTTTCGCGGAATGGATGCGGGCGGCCGACGTGGACCTTGTGGTGACGCACCCCGAGGGCTACGAACTGGACCCGCTCTTCGTGGGCGACGCACAGGTGGAATATGACCAGATGAAGGCGCTCGAGGGCGCGGACTTCGTGTATGCGAAGAACTGGAGTTGCCCGGGCGTGACGCGTCCCGAAGCCTACGGACAGATTCTCTCCGCCGACCGCGCATGGACCATCGACGCCGCCCACATGGCCGTGACGAACGATGCCCACTTCATGCACTGCCTCCCCGTGCGCCGCAACATGATTGTGACGGACGAGGTCATCGAGTCGCCCCGCTCACTCGTCATCCCCGAAGCCGCCAACCGCGAAATCTCGGCCACTGTCGTGCTGAAGCGGATGCTGGAAGGGATGTAAAGGCGCTTTCCGCCCGATGCTGAAAAAGCGTTCAACGCCAGGGTTTACCCTTCGCATTGAACGCTTTTTTGATAGCTTCTATTGCCGGAGTTTGCACAGGGGAAGAAGAGTTTCTTCGCCGCCTCTGCACACCCCGACAAGGATTTGGCCTTAGCCGATGCGGCGCACCATTTCGCGGAAGATGTCTGCCATGAGCGGTTGCACGGCATTGGCAGCACGCTGCACTTCCTCGTGGCTCACTTCCACGATCTTGCCTTCCACGCCGAGGTCTGTGATGATGCTGATGCCGAACACGCGGATGCCGCAGTGGTGGGCCACAATGACTTCGGGGACTGTGGACATGCCCACGGCGTCGGCACCGAAGATGCGGTACATCTTGTACTCCGCGGGGGTCTCAAAGGTAGGCCCTTGGGTGGCCAGGTAAACGCCCTCGACGGTGCGGATGCCCTTCTCGCGGGCTATCTGCCGCGCCATGTCGAGGAAGGCGTGGTCGTAGGCTTCGTGCATGTCCGGAAAGCGGGGGCCTGTGGGGAAGTTGGGACCGTGGAGCGGGTGTTCGGGCATGAAGTTGATGTGGTCGGTGATTAGCATCAAGTCGCCTATCTCGAAGGCGGGATTCATGCCGCCCGAGGCATTCGACACAAAGAGGTTCTTGATACCCAGCTCGTACATGACACGCACGGGGAAGGTCACTTGCTTCATGTCGTAGCCCTCGTAGTAGTGGAAGCGGCCCTGCAAGGCCATTACGTCCTTTCCGCCCAAACGACCGAAGAGGAGTTTGCCCGAATGGCCCTCCACGGTGGAGACGGGGAAGTTGGGGATTTCACTATAGGGGAATGCGTCGACCACCTCGATTTCTTCGGCGAGGCGGCCCAGGCCCGTGCCGAGCACGATGGCGGTGAGGGGACGCATGGGGGTGTGCTGCTTAATCCAGGCAGCCGTTTCCTGTATGGCTTGTAACATATTGCAAAATGATTTGGTTAAAGGTTCGTTGTGAAGCCTCGGCCGCTTCGATTTCCACGCCGATGGGCTGGACGTAGAGGTTGCCGAGAAAGTCTGGCTGGAGTTGCGGAGCCACGGCCTGGAGGCGCGTGGCATCCTTTTGGGTGGTGACGACCATGGAAGCCCCGAGGCGGCGGTAGGTGCGGTGGATGCGCTCGATGTCGCGCGGGGAGAAGGCATGGTGGTCGGGGAAGGATAGGCTCTCCACCCGGGCCGCACCCTGCGCAAGGAGGTGGTCGCGCAGCGGTTCGGGATGGGCGATGGCGGTGAGCAGGAGTATGCTTTTCCCCTTTACGTCCCCTGCGGCCGTAACCTCGCCCCGGGCGGTCCAGGGCTGGAGGGGTGCGTAGGCAATGCGGCTGTAAAAGAGCTGCTGCCCGGGTGCTACGGCAAGTGCCGGGCGCTGTCGTTCACCACACTTGGTCACGACTACCGCTTGGGCACGGCGGGCGGCATGGGGCCGCTCGCGCAGCCGTCCCCAAGGGAGGAGGTGATCGGCGGTGTAGAGGCGGGAGGCGGCGGTGAGGAGTACACTGAAGCCCGGGCGGACGTAGCGATGCTGGAAGGCGTCGTCGAGCACAATCACCTGCGGGGCTGGATTCAACTGCAGGAGACGCTCGATGCCTTCGACGCGGCGCTCACACACGGCCACGGTGGCAAAGGGACAGTTGCGCTTCACCTGGAGCGGTTCGTCGCCAATGTCGGCCGCCGTGTGGCTTTCGGTGGCGAGCAGGTAGCCCCGGGTGGCCCGTCCGTAGCCGCGCGACAGCATGGCCACGCGGTAGCCTTCGCGGTGGAGGAGGCGAAGGATGTGTTCGACGTGTGGCGTCTTCCCCGTGCCGCCCACTGCGAGGTTGCCCACGCAGATGACGGGCAGGGGGAAACTGCGGGTGGGGAGAAGGCCCCAGTCGAAACACTTGTCGCGCACTTCTGCCACGAGCCCCCAAAGCAGCGAAAGGGGGGAGAGGAGGAAGCGGAAGGACATTTACTTGATGTTGGGGACAAAGAAGATGCGGGCTTGCAGGGGCGACTGGGCACTGGACGAAGCTGCGAAACGGAGCGGCGAATAGTATTCGCCAAGTGCTATGCGGAGGTTCTCTTCGAGGTAGTCGGAGCCCTCAAGGTTGCTGAGCAGGTTGTCCATCCACGAAGCCTTGGCGGGATAGGGCGCTACGGCATAGTCCTTCACCTTGGCCAGGCGGGCGGCTTCGGCCACGGCGTCGTCGAGCGTACCTAGGCGGTCCACGAGCTTGAGCTGCTTGGCCTGGTTACCCGTCCACACACGGCCCTGGGCAATCTTGTCCACGTCTTCGGCCTTCATGTGCCGGCCATCGGCCACGCGGCTGAGGAAGAGCCTGTAGCCGCGGTCCACGAAACCCTGCATGGCGGCTGCCTCGGCAGGATTGAAGGGACGGCCGGGCGCACCGAAGTCGGCGGAAGCGTTGGTCTTGACCACGTCGAAGTGGAGGCCGAGTTTTTCGGTGAGGAGGCCGCTGGCATCGGGCACCATGCCGAAGATACCGATGCTGCCCGTGAGTGTGGCAGGCTCGGCCACGATGAGGTTGGCGCCGCAGGCAAGATAGTAGCCGCCCGAGGCAGCCATACCGCTCATGGACACGACTACGGGTTTCTTCTTCTTGAGCAGCTGCACGGCCCGCCACATCTGTTCGGAGGCATAGGCACTGCCGCCGCCGGAATTGATGCGGAGCACCACGGCCTTCACGTCGTCGTCATTGGCCAGTTCGTCGAGGTCTTCCACCACCTTCGAGCCCACAATCTGGGGCGTGTTGGAAGCCCCGAAGCCCGAAGCCACTTCATCGACGATGTCGCCTTCGGCGTAGTAGACGGCGATCTGGTCGTCGGACTTCTTTTCCTTATAGAGCTTGGCCAGTTCTGCGGCTTCCACAAACTTCACCTTTTCCTTTCCGCTGAGCGCGCGGAGTTTGTCGCGCACGCCGTCGATGTAGGTAAGGGAGTCGGCGAGCTGCATCTGGAGGTAGTCTTTGGCCGGAGCGAAGACTGCGTAGCGGTCGGCGTAGGCATTGAGCGAGTCGGCCTTGAGCCGACGCGAGGCGGCCACGTCCTTGACCATTTCTCCCCAGATGTCGCCCACGAAGGCCGTGACCTGTTCGCGGTTGGCGTCGCTCATTTGCGTGAGAATGAAGGGTTCGACGGCACTCTTGTACGTGCCAACTTTAAACACCTGCATCTTCACGCCGATTTTCTCGAGCAGTTCGGTGAAAAAGATGGGCTGCATGGCGAGGCCGTGCCAGTTGATCATGCCCGAGGGGTTGAGGTACACCTTGTCGGCCACGGAGGCGAGGTAGTAGGCAGACTGCTCGTACTGGTCGCCGTAGGCTACGATGAACTTCTTGGACTGCTTGAAGTCGAGCAGCGCCTTGCGCAGCTCCTGGAGCGATGCGACATCGGCCTGGAGAATGCCGGCCTCGATATAGATGCCCTTGACTTTCTTGTTCTCCTTGGCCACCTTCACGGCGTGGATGAGGTCGTCGAGGCCCTGGGTGGTGAGTTCTTCTTTGCCGAGGAGGGAAGAGAAGGGGTCGTCTGTGGCACGTTCCTGCAGCGTTCCCTTGAGTTTGAGGCGGAGCACGGTGCCTTTTTCCACCTGCGGCTCCGTGTCGGAGGAGGCTGCTACGATACCGAGCATGAAGAAGGCCATCATGCTCCAGAGTACACCAATGCAGAGGATGCCCACAACGGTGGCGAGCACGTACTTGAAAAACTGTTTCATGGTTGTAATGATTTAGCTATATTATAATAGGAGTAGAACCGCGTTTGCAGAATGACGCACGCGGAGCCGGTTTTACTACACTTCGGAGTCGGTTTTCTTGGAGAAATCAATTTCCACGGCCACGGGGCAATGGTCGGAGCCGAACACTTCGCCATGGATGACGGCATCGGTGAGGGCCGGCTGCAGGCGGTCGGACACGAGGAAATAGTCGATGCGCCACCCCGCATTCTTCTCGCGGGCCTTGAAGCGATAGGACCACCAGGAGTAGGCCCCCTCGAGGTTGGGATAAAAGTAGCGGAATGTGTCGGTAAAGCCGGCTTGCAGGAGGTGGCCAAAGCTTTCGCGCTCTTCGTCGGTGAAACCTGCATTGCGGCGGTTGGTCTTGGGATTCTTGAGGTCGATTTCCTGGTGCGCCACGTTGAGGTCGCCACAGACCACGACGGGTTTTTCGGCGTCGAGGCGGGAGAGATAGTCGCGGAAGGCCTGGTCCCAGGTCATGCGGTAGTCCAGGCGGCGCAGGCCGTCCTGCGAGTTGGGCGTATAGACGGTGACAAGGTAGAACCCGGGCATTTCGAGGGTGATGACGCGCCCTTCGTGGTCGTGTTCCTCCATGCCGAGGCCGTAGCGCACGCTAAGGGGCTGGTGGCGGGTGAAGATGGCTGTGCCCGAGTAGCCCTTCTTTTCGGCGGAGCACCAATAGCTCTCGTAGCCCTCGAAGGTGAGCTCGAGCTGGCCGGGCTGCATTTTCGTTTCTTGGAGACAGAAGAAATCGGCGTCGAGCCGGCGGAAGGTATCTTCGAAGCCTTTGGTCACGCAGGCACGGAGGCCATTGACGTTCCAGGAGACAAATTTCATAACGCTTGACTTGTTTGGATAAATACTGCGGAAGGAATTTCCCGCGGGGATTAGAAATGGATTTGTTGCGCGCAAAGATATAATAAAGGTGAAGCTGGGCAAAAGATTTGGCCGAATGATTTTCCTTCTCCACCCTTCCCACACTGTCCGATGGGCCTCGCACTACGCTGCACGTTGCCCCGCTGCGCCAAAGGCTGGGACTGATTTTTCAAACCCTGCGATTGAAATTTCAAAGCCTGCGATTGAATTTTCAAAGCCTGGGACTGAATTTTCAAAGCCTGGGACTGAATGGCCGGAGCCTGCGGTATGGCGAAATGGGGCGGCTGTGCCCTTTCCCGAAGCCACGCCACCCGCCATCAGGCTACGAAAAAGCGGATGCGCATTACGAAAAACAAACGAAGGAACAGGCCCCGCAAAGTCCTGGCCGGCGATAAAATTACAAATTGTTTAGTCTGTTTTCCATTTTTATAAAAAAAGCATTACCTTTGCCTCACCTTTTCTAATCTATCTAATTCTCACTTTTATGAAACTGTCCAAATTATTTGCTGTTGCGTGCGCCGCTATGCTTTCTTTCAGCGTGCATGTAGCTCAAGCCCAATCTTTGTCTCCTTCCACGAAGTGGCACTGGAACAAAGGTACCATTGTGACTGACGTTCCCGCCCGTCCTGCTGGCCAGCAAGACGTGCTGAACCTCACCGCCCCGAAAATCCAGACCGTACGCGTGGCTTTCGTTGGCCTCGGCATGCGCGGCCCCGGCGCAGTGAACCGTTTCTGCCACATCCCCGGCGTGCAGATTGTAGCCCTCTGCGACTACGAAGCTGCCCGCGCTGAAGCTTGCCAAGGCTACCTGAAGAACGCCGGCATGCTCCCCGCTGCCATCTACTCCGGCGAGAAGGGCTATGAAGAGGTGTGCAAGCGCCCCGACGTAGACCTCGTGTACGTGGCTACCGACTGGGACCACCACTTCCCCGTGGCCAAGTGCGCCCTCGAAAACGGCAAGCACACGGCTATCGAAGTGCCCTCGGCCATGAACCTCGAACAGTGCTGGGACCTCATCAACCTCTCGGAAAAGACCCGCAAGCACTGTATGATTCTGGAGAACTGCTGCTATGACTACTACGAACTCAACGCGCTCGAAATGACGCAGGCTGGCGTGTTCGGCGAAGTGCTCCGCGCTGAAGGTGCCTATATCCACAACCTGGACGACTTCTGGGATTACTACTGGAAGAACCCCTCCAACGACCCCGAGAAGCTCGGCTGGCGCATGAAGTATAACCGCGAAAACCGCGGCGACGTGTACGCTACCCACGGCCTCGGCCCCGTTGCCCAGTGCCTCAACATCCACCGCGGCGACCGCTTCACGACCCTCGTGGCCATGGACACGAAGTCCGTTCACGGTAAGGAATACGTGGAGAAGAAGACGGGCAAGCCCTGCAACGATTTCCGCAACGGCGACCACACGACCACGCTCATGCGCACGGCCGACGGCAAGGTGGTGGAAATCCAGCACAACGTAATGAACCCGCAGCCCTACAACCGCCTCTTCAAGCTCACCGGTACGAAGGGCTACGCTACGAAGTATCCCTCTGAAGCCATCGCACTCGACAAGAGCCAGCTCAGCGCCAGCGGCGTACAGCCCCAGGTGGACAACCTCAGCAGCCACGGCTTCCTGCCCCAGGCCGAATACCAGGCTCTCATGGCCAAGTATGAAAGCCCCATCATCAAGAAGTACGGCGAAATCGGCCGCGAAATGGGCCACGGCGGTATGGACTACATGATGGACGCCCGCATGGTGTACTGCCTCCAGAACGGTCTGCCCCTCGACATGGACGTTTACGACTTGGCTGAATGGTGCTGCCTCGCCGAACTCGGTAGCCTCTCCATGGACAACAACTGCGCTGCTGTCGAATTCCCCGACTTCACGCGCGGCAACTGGCAGAAGGTGAAGGGCTTCAAGCACGCTTACGCTCCCAAGGCTGAAGAAGCTGCTGTGGAAGAAGCTGCCAAGGCTTACACCGCCAAGCAGAAGGAAGTTGTTGCCAAGTACAACCTCTGGGGTCTCCGCGACAACGTGAACAAGGCCGACGAGAAGGGTAAGGCAAAGGCTCAGAAGGCTTACGACAAGGCCCTCGCAAAGGCTCAGGCTGAACTTTGCAAGGCTTGCTGCCCCAACAAGAAATAATCAGTGGACTGCAGGCCGGTTTTACCCGGCCTGCTCCTTCTCCCCAACAAGCGAAGAGTTTAAGGTTTTCTGACTTGTGCCGCTGCGCACCGATGCACAGCTTGGTTGCACAGAGCACGTCAAGCAGACTTTAAACTCTTCGTTTTTGCAAACTTCTCCTCCCTCCCGTTTCCTTCTCCCCTACCCGCCCCTTCCATTTCCGGAATCATGCACACCTACCGCTATTCCCAAATCCTCACTATCGCCTTTCCCATTCTCCTCAGCACGCTGATGGAACAGCTCATCGGCATGACCGACGCTGCCTTCCTGGGCCGCGTGGGCGAAGTGGAGCTCGGTGCCTCGGCGCTCGGCGGCATCTACTACGTGGCGCTCTTCATGTTTGGGCTGGGCTTCAGCATCGGTGCACAAATCCTGATGGCGCGGCGCAACGGACAGGGACTCTATGGCGAAATCGGCAACATCTTTTACCACAGCCTGCTCTTCCTGCTGCTGCTCGCCGCCGTACTGATGGGGGGCTCCTTCCTCTTTTCTCCACACATCCTCCGACAGATTATCCAAAGCGATGCCGTCTACGCAGCCACGGAAAGCTATATCGACTGGCGCATCCTGGGTCTCTTCTTCGCTTTCATCAATGCGCTCTTCCGCGCTTTCTTCGTAGCCACCACGCGCACGCGAACACTCACGCTCAACAGCATCGCCCTCGTGGTGAGCAACATTTTCTTCAACTACAGCCTCATATTCGGCCACTTCGGCCTGCCGGCATTAGGCATAGCCGGTGCCGCCCTGGGCAGCACGTTGGCCGAAGGGGTCTCGCTCCTCTTCTTCGTGGGCTACTGTCGCCGCCGCGTGCCCCTCAGCCGCTACGCGCTGAACAGCCTGCCACCGTTCCGCCCTGCGCTGCTGCGCAAAGTGTTGGTGGTGAGCCTTCCCGTGATGCTCCAGAATTTTCTCTCGCTGGCCACTTGGTTTCTCTTCTTCGTCAGTGTCGAACACCTCGGGGAGCGTTACCTCGCCGCCACAAACATTGTGCGCAACGTATCGGCCTTCACGTTCATGACCGTCGTGGCCCTTTCTTCCACGGCGAGCACCTTGGTGAGCAACCTCATGGGACAGGGCGAGGCCGAGTCGGTATGGCCGCTCCTTCGCCGCATGACTGCACTGGGCTTCTACATCCTCACCCCCATTCTCCTGCTTATCGCCCTCTTCCCCTGCACGGTGATGCACATTTTCACCGACGATGCTTCGCTTATGCAGACAGCCCGCGGCGCGCTCTACGTGATGCTTTCCTCCTACCTCTTCACCATTCCCGCCCAAATCCTCCTCCACGCCGTCAGCGCCACGGGCAACACGCGCACGGGCTTTGCCTTCGAGTGCCTTGCCCTCACGGTCTACACGGTCTACATCCTGGTGGCCATCTTCGGGATAAAGGTGAGCCTGGCCTGGTGTTGGGCCAGCGAACATGTCTATCACATCGTCATCTTCGTGCTCTGCATGGTCTACCTCCAGGGACGGAGCTGGCGCAGCAAAGTAATTTGATCCATGAAACAGTTTACTCTCCTCCTCTGTATGGTCCTGATCTTCGGCGCTGTGGCCTGTGAAAAAATCGAACTCCCCTCAAACGACAAGACGGAAACGGAAAAGCCTGCCGACGACGACACCTCTGGCGGTGGCGACGACTCCACTGGCAACAATGGCGGCACAACGGACGGCGATGACGAAGGGGATGACAAACCTACCGATACGTTTTACATCTCTGTGGCAGATCTGGACAAAATAGAGACAGACAAATACGTTGCCCTGCACGCCTACATCGTGGGCTCCGTGAAGGGTTCGTCGATGAAGGGCACGATATTCGGCACTGAAGGGGCAGTGGCCAGCAACATCGCCGTGGCCGACAGTCCCGACGAAAGGGACTACACCCGCTGCGCCCCCATCCAGCTACCCGCCAACAGCGACGCGCGCCTCTTCCTGAACTTGCAGGACAACCCCGAGAACTTGGGAGCGGAGGTTATCTTGTACGGCAAAAAGACGAATTACTTCCGTACCTCCGGCCTCAAGCCCTGCGAAGATTTTATGTGGCCCGAAGAATACGACGACCTGCAATAGCCGGGCTAAGCCACAGGTTCTCCACAGGCATAGCCTGCCACACCTGTTGCTGCCCTACACCTTAAGAAAATAGCGGGAGCGGTACATGCAGTAGAGAATGAGGAATACGATGGCGAAGTTGCCGAAAGTAAGCCAGGCTCCATAGGCTTCGCCAAGTAAGGGAGCCAAGCCATAGCTGAGCGACTCCACCGCAGAGCGGAAGTTCACCACTTCTCCCAGCATATAGGCTGCGATGGAGTTCATGCCGTAGATTTTCAGCCACTCCAGACCGCGGCGGTGCCCCAGGATGTCCACCCACGCATAGAAGAGCGCGAGCAGCAGGATGCAGAGCCCACCCGAGAAGAGGGCCATGCTTCCCGTCCAAAGGCGTTTCACGATGGGCATCGAGCCACTCCACAACAAGCCCGCCAAGAGCGCACCTAAACCGAACACGAGCAGACGCACCAGGGTCTGCCTGCGGGCATGCTTTCCCTGCTTGATGATTTGTCCCGCCAGACTGCCAAGCACCACGGTCACGCCGAAGGTGAGCGAACTGAGCACCCACGTGTAGGAGGGGTCGCCACGGAAACGGCCCAGCACACAGGCGTCGATTTGGTTGGCCAGGTTACCCTCCGGCGTATAGTCGCCACAGACCATCATGGGGAGCGAGTATCCCAGCAAGAGCACGGCTACTGCCGCTGCCTGCCCCCACGGCCAGCGCGAACACTCAAGCACCACAACAGAGGCAATCAGATAGCCCACGGCAATGGCCTGCAGCGTGTTGGTGTAGATGTAAATGGCGTCGGGGTTGAAGCCGAGCAAATTGCCCTGCACCACCATGCCGAGCAGGAAGAGGATGGCCACGCGGCGCAACACCTTGCGATAGATGGCCGCCTTGGTATACCCGTTCTTCTGGAGTTTGCTGAAGGAAAAGGGGATGGAAGTGCCGCTCATGAAGAGAAAGAGGGGCATGATGAGGTCCCAAAACCGGAAGCCTTCCCACACTTCGTGATCGAGCTGATAGAGGAGAAACTGTGCCCAGGCACTGTCGGAGAAAGGGAGCAAGGCACAAGCTACAGGCTGAAGAAAGACCAGGAAGAAAAGGGTGAGGCCGCGCAAGATGTCGAGCGAAGCCAGCCGTTCAGGAAGCTGTTTCATGGGGAGAAGGAAGAGTATATAAAAAAAAGCAGTCCGTACCTCTATGGGCAGGACTGCAAGAAGAAGAGGTACCCAGCAGATTCGAACTGCTGTACACGGTTTTGCAGACCGCTACCTAGCCACTCGGTCAGGGTACCAAAGAAATGAAGGAGGCGGTGCGTACGGGACTCGAACCCGTGACCCCATGCGTGACAGGCATGTATTCTAACCAGCTGAACTAACGCACCTTGAAACCAACGCCGCCGTTGCAGCAGTTCTTGTTTCGTTTGCGGGTGCAAAGGTAGTGCTTTTTCCTTTACCGCCAAACAAAGCACGAAGTTTTTTCAAAAAATCTTCAGAAAAAGGTCCACATCGTGGTAGTTGCCCCCTGCGTAGAACCATTGCGGAAGCGTGGCTACGTGCCGGAAGCCACGGTGGCGGAAGAGCTTTTCCGAAGCCTGGTTGCCCACGAGCACCTTGGCATAGAGCAGGTGGATGCGCAAACGGTTCAGGGCAAATTCCTCCAGCAGGGCCAGCACTTCCTCGCCATAACCCTTGCCGCGCTCGTTTTCCAGCAACACGATGCCCACTTCGGCACGGCCGTGGAGCGCCGAGTAGTCCGTCACATCGGCCAGCCCCACCGTGCGTGGCCTCTCCCCTTCCCCATCGAGGGCCTCCACCACAAAGCGGGCCTCGCTGCCTTCGGGCGCCATCTGCAGGCTGGCCACATACTGCTTCAGCGCATAGCGGGAATAAGGCCCCGAGCCGCAGGCCTTGCGCCACAGCGCCGGGTTGTTTTCCACAGCATAGAGGAGTTCGAGGTCCTCGGGTTCGACAGGGCGGAGCTTAATCATGTTGCGGGAAAAGCGTAAAGGTGTTACTGCCCGTAATGAGGATGTTACGTACCGGGTTGAAAGTTCCGATGTGAACCTTCTTCGACTTCTGCTTGCTGAATACCTCGAGCTGCAGGCCGAAGGGGAAGTCGGCCGTATCGTAGACCACGTGCTGGTAACGTTCGTAGTCGATGCCCTCGCTCAGGTGTCCGAGCGGCAGGGTTTCCGCCGTAGCCTCGCGGCAGTCAATGTCGAGACCGTAGGCTGTAGCCAGTTGTTCCACCTGCTCACCCGCCCTGCCGAGATAGAGCATATAGCCCGAGGGGCGCTGGCGCCGCGGGTGGAGGAAGCGGTACACGAAGCGGTATTGGCGCGTGAGCAGCGCGAGCAATGCGCGCATGAATATCGCCAGCTGGATGGGGATGGAGAGCAGCCATCCGTAGTGCTTGTAGTGCTTGTTGAAGAAGAGGAGCATGGCCTGGTAGAACACGTGGACGTAGCGGTACGTATTCTTCTTCGTGCTCTCTCCTTTATAATGGAGAATGGGTGTCGGGTGGTAATAGTTGCGGTAGCCCAACTTCAGGAGGCGGAAAGAGAGGTCAATGTCCTCGCCATACATGAAGAACGTTTCGTCGAAACCCTTCGTCTGCAGTGCAGCTTCGCGCCGCAGGAGCATGAAAGCCCCCGAATTGATGTCGATGGGCGTGGGCAGGTCGATGGGCAGATACTGCATGTAGTACCGTCCGAAGCGGCGGGAGCGTGGGAAAAGCGAGGTGAGGCCGCTCAATTTGCAAAACGACACCCACGGCGTGGGCAGGCCGCGCCGCGACTCCAGGGCAAAGCTACCGTTGGTGTGGAGCATACGCACGCCGAGCGCGCCCAGATCGTCGTGTTCCGAAGCAAAGGAGAGCACATCCCGGAGCGTGTGTTCCGTGAGCAGCGTGTCGGGGTTGAGAAACAGCACATATTCGCCGCGGGCCTGCCGCAGCGCCTGGTTGTTCGCCTTGCCGAAACCCACGTTGCGCTTGTTTCCGATAATATGCAGGTGCGGATATTTCTCCTTGGGAAATTGCCGGATGAGGTATTCCACCGAATGGTCGGGACTGAAGTTGTCCACCACGAACACTTCCAGGTCCTCGCGGTCAATCCCCTCGTTTTTATAGATAGAGAGCAAACATTGTTCTACAAAGAACTTCACGTTGTAGTTAACAATGATGATAGAAAGCAGCATGGCCAACAGGTTTTAGGTGAAACGTGCCCGGAATGTCTACTTCCCGGACTTTTCCTCCGCCTCATAGGCCGAAGGGTAACAAAACACGAAGGCTGCCAGCGAGATGAGCAGACAGAAAAGCGGCCCCGTGGTGGAAGCGAGCGCATAGTAAACGGCGAGGTTGAACACCATGGGCACAACCATCAGCACGAGGCGCAACTTGTGCCACTTCACCACGCAAGCGGGATTCTTCTCGAGCTGCATTTTCACTTTCGGCAAGACCAGGAGACGCAAGGCCACGGGCACACTGCCCAGCGTGAGTGCCACACAGAGCAGTTGGCACACATATTCCACCTCCGCAGTAGGAGATAGCCAAGCCGTGGGCAGCACCTCAAGTTCTGAAAGGAGAGCGAACAGGCCCACCACGCCCCAAAGCAGCATGTAAACCCTTTGGAGCGTCCGCAGTGAGCGTTGAATATTGGAGTCAGAAGTCATACAAGAAAATCGGATTGTACCTTACCGCACCGGCTCCCGGTAGCGCGGGCACGGCGGGGAAGGAGGAAAGACAAAAGGGCGGAGCAAGACAAAGGCGGGCTCACTTCAGCGGCGTGCGTGCCACGAGCGAACGGCCCAGCGTCACCTCGTCGGTATATTCGAGATCGTCGCCCACACTCACGCCGCGTGCCAGCACCGTCAGTTTCACAGGCGCATTCGCCAGCCGGCGGGAGATAAAGAAGTTCGTCGTGTCACCCTCGATCGTAGGGTTCAGTGCAAGAATGAGTTCCTTCACTTCGCCCGTCTCCACGCGTGCAAACAGGCTCTCGAGCGTCAAGTCTGCGGGCCCCACGCCGTCCATGGGCGAAATCACGCCGCCGAGCACATGGTAGAGACCGTGAAACTGTCCCGTCTGTTCGATGCACATCACGCTGTGGATATTCTCCACCACGCAAATCACGCTGTGGTCCCTGCGCGGGTCTGCACAGAGGTGACACACCTCCGTGTCCGACAGGTTGTGACACACGCTGCAATGCTTCACCTTCGTTCTCAGGCTGAACAGACTGTCCGTGAAGCCCTCCACCGTCGCCACGTCCTGTTTGAGCAAATAGAGCGCGAAGCGCAAGGCTGTTTTGCGCCCCACCCCGGGCAGTCGGCAAAGTTCTTGCACGGCCCTTTCCAGGAGTTTCGAAGCGTAAGGCTCATTCATGCTGACAGAGAAAATTATCGGTTACGGCGCACAAAGTTAGTCCAAATCCCTTAACTTTGCTTCGCCTTAGTGTACTTTTATCCACTTTTGCTTCCACTTCACCCTTTTGCGGACAGCGAAGCGAAAGAAAACCGACGCCCCGCGGGCGTTGCCACTCACCTCCACGAACATTTAGAAAATGCAAGTCAAGTCAGCCGAATTCTTCATCAGCAGCAGCCGCGTAGACCAGTGTCCCGAAGGCTCCCGCCCCGAGTACGCCTTCATCGGCCGCAGCAACGTAGGCAAGAGCAGCCTCATCAATATGCTCACGGGTCGCAAGGCATTGGCCGCCACCTCCTCCACCCCGGGCAAGACCATGCTCATCAACCATTTCCTCATCGACGGAGAGTGGTTTCTCGTAGACCTCCCCGGCTACGGCTACGCCCAGCGGAGCAAGAAAGCCATCGAGAAACTGCAGCGCCTCATCGAGGGCTACGTACTGGAGCGCGGTCCACTCATCTGCCTCTTTGTGCTCATCGACTCCCGCCTCGAGCCACAGAAGAAAGACCTCGCGTTCATCCATTTCCTGGGCGAGCACGGCGTTCCCTTCTCCATCATTTTCACCAAGGCCGACAAGTCGAAGCCCTCCCAGCGGCAGCAGAACGTCCAGAAGTTCCTCCGCACCCTTCAGGAGGAATGGGAAGAACTGCCGCCCCACTTCGTCACGAGCAGCGCCACGGGCCA
>CAMGGA010000039.1 GCA_946055515.1 uncultured Bacteroidales bacterium | reverse complement strand
GCAGAGAGTATAAAGCGTTCTTCTCATGGTGATAGGTATTTGAAATAAAAAAGTTACGATTACTTCGGTTCTTGCTTAGTGTTTCCCTTTCAGGAGCACCTTGCGGCCGTTCACGATGTAGAGGCCCTGTGTAGGCTTCTTCACGCGGCGACCCTGGAGGTCGTAGATTACGTCGGGCTGGTCCGTATCGGGAGCGTCGATTTCCCGGATGGGCGTGGTGGAGCCGTCGTCGTGGAAGATGCGGGCCTGGGAGAGGCTTGCGGAGGCAGCTTCGTTCGTGGTGAAGAAAGCGCGCATGCCCTTCATGTTCACTTCAGCTCCCCTCGATACGAGATAGAGGTGGTCGTCTTGGATAAAGTACTCACCCAAAGCGAGTTGTCTCGGCGTATAGCAGGGCACCATGCTCACTTCGTAGCCGCCGGCCTGGCAGGTGGCGGGAGTGAGCGTCGCCTCAAAGGTGGGGATATATTCAAGTTCCATACCAGCCGCGCTCTGGGAGGGACGGATAAGGTAGGGCTTGCCGGCCTCCAATTCACCATCCTTATCAAGAGCGGTGAAGTTCAAGGCGAGGTTTCCGTTGGCGTCTACGTGGATGGATGTCAATGCTTCCACCTTCAGGTCTTTGCCCCACACTTTCTGTAATAAATCAATTCTGTAGTCGAAGGGCAGGCAGAGAGTTTGCCATTTGTCGGCCGTGAGGTTGCGGCGCAAATAGATTCCGTAGGAATCCCAATATTCTTCCGTTATGGGATTCTTCGAGAGCAAATCGATGGTGGTTTGGATATAGGGGTCGTTCTCGTCTATCTCGCGCACCACGTAGAGTTTCTGGGATGCCGTGCGGTTGCTCAGACCCGCTACGCCGAAGGTCTTCACTTCGACATTCTTTTCTATACCGATTTCAACGGGACGCTTATAACTATCTATATCTTCGTCTAACCATAACTCGGTATAGGCACTTCCCAGCGTCGTCTTCTCGTAATACCCCTTCACGCCGTTGCCTTGGGATGTGAGCGTATTCACGGGTTGCGAGGCTATCATACCGGTGGTACGGATAGTAACGTCGCCATCTTTGGCACTGGGGATGTAGACGTGGCAGGGCACGCCGCCGGCGATGGAGTCGCGCTCGGAGAGGTAGAAGACGCTATTTTCCGGATAATTCTCGTTGCCTTCAAAATAGCAGAGCGCGTAGAGTTCCGTGCCCTCGGGAAGTTCGGTCTTGCGGAGCGGGAAGGGCAGACACACGAGGAATTTGTTCTTGGCGTTACCGGAGAGGTAGCTGTCCTCCTGCTTGAAGGTGAACTCCACATTGCCGCTAATGGTGCCTTTGGTCGAGGAGGACTTGTAGTCCCACTTGTCTCCGGAGCGGTCGATTCGGAGGTTGGTGAGGAAGGCCGACTTGTCCGTCGCGTTGTACAGCTCTAAGTTATTAAAGGAGAGGAGAATGTTGAGGTTGGGCGAGGTTTTGGTGAGCGTGTGGTTGAAGACCTTGTTCATGGTCCAGGCATCGTCGGGGCAGAGGTCGAAAAGGTGTGTGTCGCCCTCGGCGTCTGTTGCGCTGAACGTTTTGCAGGACTTCAGCACGGGGCGGAAGGCACCCTGCTTCCAGTGTTCGCCCAGTTCATCGCCGAGCAGGGCGGGCGTAAGGCCCTGCTCGGAAGTCAGGCGCGTTACACCGCCTTGTTGTGTGTAATACTTTTCGTCCAGCTCGGGGCAGACAAAGGCGCAGTCGCTGATGGTTCCATACTCTTTATTGTCGTTGGTCCAGGCGAAGGCAAGGCCTGACTCTCCGTAGAGATAGGTTCGGGAATCATCTTTAAAATATGGCGTAAATTCCCCATCGACGCGGAGGCGGTAAGAAGCGTAGCAGCCTTTCACCGTGCCATATACGTCATGGCAAATGCCGTTGAAGAAGAGTCTCGTTTTGGCGTCTACTGTTTGGCCGTCGGTGGTTTTGGGTGTCGCTTCGAAAGTACCCTTGAAGGAGCAGTTCTCGATGGATGAGTTTTCGTAGACAGCGTCGGCCACGCCTGCCACTTCGACATCTTCATCATAATAAGGATTGTCTCTACTGACAGAGAGGACACCCGAAACGCTGCAGTCCTTAATCGTTCCACCATTCTTCACATAAGTGGCTATGGCAGCCTTATGGTTGCCTTGGCCCACGTTGCGGAAGTCGGAGAGGGTCAGGTTTTGCACTTTCCCATGGAAATATCGGAACAGAGGGCCTTTTGTGCGCAGGCCATGGATGGTATGTCCGTTTCCATCGAACGTGCCTTTGAAAGCGTGCTCCTCGTCCATTGACGCTCTATCCAGCGTCTCGTACGGTTCCCATTCGATGTCGGCATCCAAGCGATAGTAGATACCGTCTGTCTTTTCGCCCTTATTGATGCTTTCAACGAACTTGCGCAAATCGTATGCGCTCTTGATTGAATAGGGCTCTTCTGCCGTTCCTTCGCCAACCAGTCCATTCAGCACGCCACCGCAATTCACCATCAGCGGAAGGTCGTTTAAAGCGTCTGTTGTTCTGTATACTCCATAGCGCAGGTCAAGACTTCCGATACCTATTTGTGCTGAATATTTTATATTATTCAATGTAGTAAAGCCGCTTTCGTAGGGATAATGCTGAAGCTCGCCATTATAGGATGATATGCTGGGTGCGTTGGACGAATTGGTCTCCAATGTGGAGTGGCAAAGGTTATAGTTAGAACGTTCAATGTCGATGTCCTCAATGCCGTTGCGTCCGCCGAGGTTCGGGTGGAAATAAACGGTATTGTACGACTTGGGGAGTTGGCAGTCTAAGGTCACAATCCAGTTGAATTCTGTGTAGAGGTCGATTTCGCCGCTGTCGAGGAAGCTGCCACCGTTGAAATAGATTCCGGGAGCATTCATTCTTCCCTTTGCGGTGAAGCGCCCATAGCTCACGCAGTCGTAAAGCTCAATGTCGTCGTTGTACCAGCTGCTTGAGTTGAAGACGGAGGTGATGCCCGCATAGACAAAGATGTCCTTCACGTTCATCTCGCCGTCGTCGCGTCCGATGATGACATTGCCCAGGTTGGCGATGCATTTCAATTTGGCTCCGTCCTTGAAATAGCCTGCGATGCCGCCGATGTAGGTGGATTGGAACTCAGCGTTGTCATCGAGGCTTTTCACCTCAATGGTGGTTTTGTTCGTGAGGTTGTTGAGGACCACGTTGTTCTCCAACCGTCCTGCAATGCCGCCGATGCAGTTCAGGTTGTTGCTCGCCGATTTGGTACAACAAACCGTTACATTGATATTTCCGCTGGCTTGCAGGTTGCTCAGTTGCGATTTGTTGTTGCAGAACCCCACAATGCCACCCACGTTGAAGTCTTGATTGTGGAATGATGTGTAGTGGGTTGAATTGTTGCGTGCCGAGTAGTCGAGGATGTCGATGGTGCCTTCGAAGGAGCAATTGGAAATGGACGAGGAAATCGCTTGACCCACAAGGCCGCCGCAGGGTTGGCCTCCCATACCCACCAAGACGCAGTTTTTGACGTGTACGTTGGAAATAACGCCGCCCTCCTCTATCTGGTTGGCCAGCACGCCCAAGGGGATGGTCATGCCATCAGTCGAATAGGTTTCCACATAGCTGTCCTCGATGTTGAGGTTACAGATGGTGCCTTTCACGGAATGGAACAAACCACCTTGGCCAAATTGTGACGAATGTTTGGCACAGTACAAACCGCGGATGGTGTAGCCGTTGCCATCGTATTGTCCTTCGAAACAACATATTGTTTCTCCTTTTCCGTTCGCGGGGGCTATGGGTTCCCAAGCTCTAAAGCTTTTTTCTTTTGCGCTGTTGAACGTTCCTTCGTCGGTGATGACGTCGTCGTTGAGCGTGATGTCGCAGGTTTGGCGGTAATACACATAGTAGTTGCCGCTAAACTGGGAACTCCAATAAGAAACATTGGCCAGGTCCTGTGCGGTGCTGATGAGGTAGGGATCGTCCTGGGTGCCGGAGCCGCCGCTGAATGATAATATTGCTGGATGGATGCAGTCCCAGTAGGCAGCGGCACGGGCCGTAAAGGCCGTGCTCGCCAAAAGCAGGAAGGCAAATAGATATTTATATATATGTGTATGCATGTTTTTGATGTTTGAATCATAGCGCGTTGGGGTGTTGGCGCTTTTTAATGATGAAAGACTTTTGCACGAACAAAGGCAACGATTTCGTTAAGCCAAAAGACCCAAGGGAGCTTGCTCACTTGGGCTTGGCGAGCAACTTTCGTGCAAGTGAGAGCAGAGGGAAAACTTGTTTTCACTATGCCGAGCGCAGCCGAAAGTGTCGAAGAAAATCGCACTTTTAAGAAGGCTTTGCGCCTTCCCCGCAGAACCCCTGTTAGTCGGGGTTCCAGTTGATGCCCTTGTTTTTTTCATCGTTCGTTGAGCCGCCCCAGATGAGGCCGGCACCCGAACCGCTGGAAGTGGAGCCGCTCATGGCGGGGGTAGACGGGTTGCTACCACTTCCGGCTAACATGGTGGCGGGAGTGAGTTCTACAGCTACGGAAGCTGGTTGTACATAATACTTTTTCATAATTTGTTTCTTTGTTTTTAGGGTTATTTTATTTAATGATTTTCTGGTTACCGATGATGTAGATGCCCTTAGCGCCGGGACGTGCGAGGCGGCGGCCCTGCAGGTCGTAGACGGCGGCAGGCATTTGGGTCGAGGGTGCGAGGGGTTCGGGCGTGATGTGGGTGGTGGTGCCGTCGCCGTACTCGATGATGAACTCTTTTACCATCGCTCCGGACGAAGAATCCCAAGTCAGCAGGCTGACCGGTAAATTGAGGTAGGCACGGAAGCCGAGCATGGGCACCATTTCGTTGAGGGGAACGAAGTAGATTTTGTCGCCCTGAATGAAATAGGTGTAATTCTCTTCGTTACTGCGCAGTTCGGAGGGAGCGAAGGTTCCCTTGAGGTAGCTGAGATCAGGCTGTCTATCATGAAACTTCCAATTGAGCTTACTGGAGATAGTTACTTCTCCGAAGTCGTAGATGCCGTCGGCATTCACTTTCTCGGGCTTGATGAGGTAGGGACAGCCGGTTATGAAATATGCATGATTGAATACACCCCCATTATTCCACTCTGAGGTCGATAAGTCGAAGTTTCTAAATTGAATTGTCATCGTGCCGTTCTGGTGGTTGGCATAATAATAGTAGTAGTTCACCACGGTGTTCTCACCAAAGATGGTCTTTATTTTGTGCGACGTGGGCTCGAAAGGCAGGCAGAGGGTATTCCACTGTCCAGCCTTGAGCTTGCGCAGCAACTTCACGCGCACCTTCTTGCCGTTGTTGCTTTTGATGAGTTCGTCCACCTTCGGGTCCTTTTCGTCGAGGAGCAGGTAGTCGGCCAGTTCCACGTTTTCGTTGTAGTTGATATAGGCGGAAAAGGGCTTCACCTCTACGTCCAAGTGGGTTGCGATTGCGGTGCGCGTGGTGATTTCTTGGGTAGTAGTGGTTCCTTCGGTGGTACTTCCTTCGGTGGTACCTCCTTCGGTGGTACCTCCTTCAGTGGTACCTCCTTCGGTGGCACTTCCTTCGGTGATGGTTTCTTCGGTGGTGGTTTCATTTATGGTGGTGCACACGTTATTCAGCGTTTGGCGCGTGAAGTTGCCTGTACCTACGAGTGCACTGTTTTCGGCAGTCAGTTTGGTGGCAGTGGCGAACTCGCCTTCCATGATGAGGTTCACGTTCTCTACCGTCAGCTCCGTGGTGGTCGTCTCGCCGTTCGAGTTGGTGGTCGTTGAGCTGACCTTTTCGGGCAGATAGAGGAGGAAGGGCACACCGGCGGGAATGGTTTTTACCTCCACTATGTTTGCCGTCTTGGCCGCTTCATTCACCGCGCCGACCACGTAGACCTTGCTTCCTTTGGGCAGGTCGCTGAGGTTCACTTCGCCGGGCAGGCAGAGCATGAACCAGCCATTCTTGTTGTAGCTCTCGCTGCGTTTGATTGTCAAGGAGGCGCGGCCTTTCACCGTTGCGTCTTTGGTGGGCACGTATTTCCAGTCGGCATCGGGGTTGATGTTCCAGTTGAGCAAGTAGTCGGATTTCTGCGAGGGGGAGTGGAAGGCCACGCCCTGGAACTTCTCCAGGAAGTCGCTGTTGAAGTCGGACGGGCTGAGGTTCACTTTGAGGAAATAGTTTTGCTGCTTGGGCGCGGTGGGGATGGCGTCGATACAGGTCGCTTCGCCTTCGGGCGTGGTGGCAGCATAGGTTTTCGTTCCTTCGAGCACGGGGCGATAGAAGCCAGCCTTCCACGGAGCAGCATTGAAGTAGTTGGCGAGTTCGGCTTCCGACTCCACGCGGGTGGCGGTGGAGAGGTCGGTGTTGTTAGAGTTGCTGTAGACTGCCTTGTCCACATTGGGGTTGTAGTAGCGGCAGTTGTTGATGGTTGTGGTAAAGCCATTTAGACATTCGTAAACCAAGCCCACAGGCTTGATATATGCGGGATTTGGGTATTCCCAGCCAATAGCTTCGTAATTGGTTACCGCGTAACAGTTGCGTATAGTTCCGCCGAGGCTTGTATTCACGATACCTCCTGCTTCTGCATACGTCGCGGGAGTAGTAGTCATGCCGCCAGGTTTTTTTCCATCCACTGTCCGAGCCTCGAAGGTGATATTTCCTGCCACGTAGCAGTTTTCTATTGTGCCGAAGCTTTTCAATCTGAGGCAAATACCGGCTGCATCCAAATCTTCGATTTGGTCTGTGGTCATACGATAGAGATGCACGTCGGCTCCCACGTAGCAGTTGGAAACCAATCCCTTGTTGCCTTCGGTTTCGGCGCCCAACTCATATACGATACCGGCGAACTCGTCGCCGCCGATTTTTCCTTTGCAGTCCACGAGCGAAAGGTTCTTCACCGTGCCGTAAAGGTATTTGAACATATAGCCTTCCTGGGTGATGAGGTTGCTGATGTAGTGGCCCGCTCCGTTGAATGTGCCGCGGAAGGGCTTGTCCCTCCTTCCGATGGCGCGCAGGGCAGTGCTGCCCATGAAGATGTCGGCTTCCAGTTTGTAGTAGGCGTGGTCGTATATACCTTCCTCGTCGTTGATCAAGTCAGCCGCCTTGTTGAGTTCGGCCGCGTTGGCGATGAGGAAGGGAGCTTCTTCCGTTCCCGACCCGCGCAGGTCCGTCACTTCGCCGCCCACGGCGAGGGGGAGCGGACACTGTGCAAAAACGCTTGCGTCATTGGCGGGCCAGGTGCCCCAAATGCCCGTGCTGTTGAATGGATTCTGCTGCTTCATGTCGCTGAGGTTCGGGTAGATGTTCACGCCCAATTCTTTTTCATCGAGCATGGTCTTGGTCTTCCTGTCTTTATCGGTGAAGCAGTAGCTATTTTCGATGTAGAGATAGTCGTCCGGCGCGGCGATGGCAGCATATCGGAATTTGTTAGTCTTTCCTTTACCGCTCACTTCGGCCCAGTTTACGGTGCCATTGTTCATGGCGTTGCTCGCACTGATGCAGCGACGGATGGCGGCTTTCTTATTGTTGCCGTCCTCCCAGGTCCTCTGTCCGATACCGGCGTAGGTGGACTTTTCGCTGAAGGATTCGTCCACGGTCAAACTGGTGAAGTTGGCGCAATCCTGGATGACACCACCCTTGCCTAAGTTGGCAATGCCGCAGATGTAGAGGTCGGTACTTGGGTATTCGTTACAGCGGTTAGCATCCACCCAAGCGTATCCCACGGAAAATGTGCCCTTGGCGGCACACTCTTGAATCGTGCCTTCATTGATTCCCGCCACACCTCCTAAGAAGAATGTAGAACCGTTTGTGCTTAGCTTGTCTGTTTTCGCTGCGTCATTATTCTTGACGAAATTGTATGTCAGATTGCTGGTACATGCTTTGATGAGGCCCTTGTTCAGTCCGCAGATACCGCCTAAGTCCATGGTGAAGAAACCGCCGGCATAGGCGACGGCGTTGTAGGTTACTGTGCCTTCGACCTTGCAGTTTTCCACGAGGCCGTTTTCCACCTCACCCACAATGCCGCCATAGTGGATGCCCGTCCTGTAGTCATCCCTATCAAAATGCTTTCCGCCTATTTGATTGATTATCGTTCCGTTGAAAGTGCAACCCGAGATGGTTCCGCTCTCTAAATAGCCAACCAAACCGCCCGTTCTGAGGTTGCAGATGGTCTCGAAGAGCGTTTTTTCGATGTGGCAGTTCTCGATGGTGCAGGTGCCCGCGGCATAACCCACCAAGGTACCATAGTAGGTGGCCTGAGGATCGTATCTTTTCGTGTTCCCCAAGTAGCACTCGCGCAGGGTGAGGTTCTTGATGGTCGCATTCTTGATTTTACCGAAGAGACCAATGTATCGCGACTTGTCCGTATCGCCGTTGGGCTCATATCCATTGTCGAGAAAGAGTCCGGTAATGGTGTGCCCGTCACCGTCGAAACAGCCGCCAAAGTAGTCGTCGATGATGGTGCAGTAACGGCCGATGGGCCACCAGTTTGTCAGATTAAGGCGATTTGGCCGGTCTTCGTCGGTTTTTTTGCGCAACCCGTCATCGGTGAGCAATTCATAGTTGATTACAATATCTTTCGTCAGCTTGAAGTAAACTCCCTTGTAGGTTTTGCCTCTGTAATTGACGTTGTAGACAAGGTTCATCAGGCTTTGTTCCGAGTCAATTTTGATGGGATTCCATGGCGTGCCGTAAGTGTCACTTTCGCCAAAATCCCATACATTCAAACCGTAGTACTTATCGTACTCATCCTCCGTTTTAAAAGGAACAGACTTCGGTTGGGGGTTGGTTGGAAACGGACGCTCGCTCTGTGCCCAAGCGAGTGCTGGCAGGAGCTGCATACAGCACAGCACCAAGAAATTACGAAACAGTCTTTGAGAGGTATTCATACAGTTTTTTTGTTTTTGGTTTCTGATTTCAGATTTCGGATTATTCAGCCCTGTCAGGTTGCTGTACAAGGCAATTCTGTACAAAATTAAAATGTTGCAGCGATAAGCCTTCATCAATGCTTCAAAATGTGTACTTGAATCGTATAAATCGTGTTTTATTGCACAAACATTGTTTTTCTGCACATTCCAAAGCCCCCAAAAACGATGAAAACGCGATTTCTGCCGACGAAGCCTGCCCAAACACAAACCACCCGGCACGTCCGATTTTCAAGGATTGGGACATCACAGAAAGAGCCCAGAATTTGAAAATCCGGCGTACCGGGTGGGAAAATTGAATGCGGGGACGAAAACAGCGGCATCGTACTACCCAATGCCTCAGCCTTGCTTCTGGCGGAGCTGTCGGAAGTAGTTCATCGGCGTCATGCCCTGGAATTTGCTGAAATAGCGGTTGAAGGTAGTGATGGAGTTGAATCCGCTCTGTGACGCCACGTCCGTCATGGTAACCGCCTCGTCCCGTGCAGCCGCTTCGGCCAAGAGGCGACAGGCTTCGGTCACGCGGTAGCGGTTCACGTAGTCGTAGAACGAACCGTCCAGGTCTTGCTTCAGACAGCGTGTCAGCGAAGTGCGGTTGGTGTGGAGGAGTGTAGTGAGGTCGGCTAAGGTGAGCTGAGGATTGAGGTAAAGCCGTTGCTCGCGCATCAGCGCTTCGAGCTCAGCAGCCAAGCGGGTCGAAGCAAGCGGCGATTTCTTTCCCGTAGCCTCCGCCACGGGACACGGTGACGAGGGGTACTCCCCGTCGGCCACGGACAGTGGGTCGGAAGCGGTTTCCTCTTCCACGGCATCCCCGCCTTCTTCGCTCTGCGGGAAGAAACAGGCAGACTGTCGGCGCGTCACATAATAGATGCTGCACACCACAGGACAAAAGAGCACGCAGAAGATGCTCTCGCTGAGCCACGTGGTGGTCTCAAAGGCGATGTAGTAGCCGAAAAACAGACCGATAAAGGACAGAGCCGCGACAACCGTCCAGCGCATATTGAGAAGCAAATCGGGAGGGTAAAACGCGGACCGATGGTGCCGGATCTGTAGGACAAATAGGAACATATATCCCACCGTCACAGCCACCTGCAGGAAAGCCAAGGCAAAGGCTCCATAGAACAGTATGCGGCAGGGCCACAACGCATAGCCCAGCAGGCAGAGGAAATGCACCAGCAGAAAGAAGGCAATGCGGCGGTTGGTGGCAACCCCCGGGCGGATGAGCTCCACGAAGAAGGCGCAGGCCATGGGCACGCAGAGCAGGTCGGTAAGGCTCACCAGGTCGTCCCAATAGTGTAAGCGCTGGAACTGTGGGAAGAGAAAGAGGGCATCCTTGAGAAACTCAAGGGCAAGCAGGAGAATCAGGCAAAACAGAAGCTGCATCAGACGGCTGCGCCGGCGCATTCGGAAGAGGGCTACGGCGTATGCAAAGAAGAAAATGGTGGTGCCGCCACGCAGGGTGTGGGCGATGGATTCGATGGCTTCCATGGCATGAACGTGAAAAGGAAAGGAAAGGCGCGGAAAGGCCAAAGCGGGCCATCCGCCCAAGGGCAAACCGACTGCACCCTCCTGTGGAGCGCACAGGTGGGGCAGTCGGGTGTATCTTTTCTTGTGCGCTGTGTTCCGCAGAAGCGGGCGCGTCCGGGACTGCGGAGCTGCGGTGACCCACCGCAGGGCGGCGAATCAGTGGCGCTGGCGGCGCACACTGAGGCCCTTGCCCGAACTGCCGCCCGAGCTCTTGGGCTTCGTGGCCTTGGGGGTCTTGGTCTTGGGGCTCTTCGACGAGCTGCCCGAAGACGGGCTGCCCGAACTGCGGCGGGCACTCACGCTGGTCGAGCGGCGGGCTGTGGTGCGGCGGGCCGAGCGGGCACTCTTGCCGGCCTGCGCGAGGCTGTCGGCCACGGCCTGTTCGAGCGAGTCGGCACGGAGCTTCGCGTAGTAGGCGCTGTCGCGGCCGTACACGTGCTCCTGCACGTCGGTGAGCTGCTTCTCAATGCGGCGCTGCTCCTTCATCATGGCCGAATCATCGGGACAGTAGTTGGCCAGCAGGCGGTCCTGCAGATTGACCGCCTTGTAGATGTCCCCCTTGTAGCGGTTCATGGTGAAGAAATCATCGGCCGAAATCATCGAGGCATTGTTGAGCGAAGAGCCCATCAGCATCAGTTTGCCGAGATAGGGCGCCACATCGGCCATCTTCACCCAGAACATCGGGTACTGCGCCAGTTCGCCGCCGAAGTCGTCGTCGCCGCGCTTCAGCACGGGGCAGAGGGCCGTGACCTGGCTGCGGAAGGTAGCCGTGTACTGGTCGTAGTAGGTGCTTTCCTTGATGAAATACACCTTCACCTCCTCCGAGGGAAGGTCCGCGTCGTTCACGCGCACCTTGTCGCCCTTCTCCTCGTAGAAGATGTTGTAGCGGTCCATGAGTTCCTTGGCCGTCACCTCGTTCTTGGCCGAGAAGTCCTCGTTGCCGTCGAGCTTGTAGTCGTACGCCTTGATTTGCTTGCGCAGAAGGAGTTTGAAGAGATACGTGAAGAGGTTCTCGCGTCCGTCCTGCGGCGTGGTGGGGAAGTAGAGGCAGGCATTCTCCTCCTTCGTGAGGTCCAGCTTGCGGTAGAGGTCGCGGCGCCAGGCCACGTCGCCAGGCATCGCCTGCGCCGTGGGGAACTCGCGGTAGGCCGAGCCGCGGGGCGTGCTCTGGGCCTGTTCCTCCTTTTGCTGCTGTTCGGCGCGGCGGCGGGGGGGCTGCGCCATGAGCTGCAGGCCCAGGCCGAAGCCCAGCACAATGGTTGCTATGCGGAAGATATTCATAGGGTTGTATGTTTGCGGGTGGAGCTGATTAGTTGATGATTACTTCTACCGATCCGTTGAGCGTGCGGGTGATGCCGTCGGGGCCTACGGCACGCACTTTCGATATATAGAAACGCTGGCCTCGGCGGAGTTCGCGCATGAGGTTGCGCTGGTTTTCGGTGAAGTGCTCGCCCGAGGAAGGTTCGGGGCGGAAGTTGCCCATGCGGTCGGCGAAGACCGTCTCGAAACCGAGCACCTTGAAGGGGATGTTGAGGAGTCCGTCGTCGATGGCGGCACCCAGACCCGCCGCGCCGAGCACCGTACCCTTGGCGATGCGGCCGCCGCGGAAGCGGTCGTTGCCCACCTGGATGAAGGCCGTGGGGTCGGGGAGCTTGCGCACCTGGAAGGTGAACTGTCCCATCTGCTGGTGCTTGCCATTGACCGTTCCGCTCACGGTGAAGGTGACGGGCTGTCCCACCTGGGCAGGACGTGCCACGTATTTGCCCGGGCCTGTCGAGGTGAGCGTGCCCCCCGACATGGAGAGCTGCACCTGGCCCGCGGGGATGCCCGCTGCCGTCACGGAGATGGGGTTGTTGAAGCCCGCATAGAGCACGTTCATCAGGTCGGCCGCCACCGTGGCACCCTGGGGCGGGGCGATGACATTGTACTTCTGCGTGAAGTTGCGGCGGATTACTTCGCCTGCTGCGTTGGGCATGAGAATGTAGCCCGAGAAAGAGTACTGGCCGGGCTGCCCCACGGAGAAGGAATACTGGCCGTCAGGACTGATGCGCCGTCCGTTCACGTAGATTTCGGGACGCTGGGTGGTATCGACCGCAGCCATGAATATTTTCGAGCGGAAGGTCTCGCCGGGATAGAGCGTGGTGGCTTCAGCCGAGACGTAGGCGTTCAGTTCGTTCACGCGGATGTCCTTTAGGTCGATGTTGGCCGTCAGCGTGTGGATGACCTCGTTCTCGGCCTTGCGCACGTCGCTCTGGAGCTTGGCGAGCATGGTCACGGCAGCGATGGAGGGCATGTCTTCAAACATATAGTGGGCCCAGTCTTTTCCCACGTTGTCCTCGCTCTTGGGCACGTCGGTGGTAAGGTTCGAGGCAATGATGGCCTTCTGCCGCGGGTCGGTCACGAGGGAGAGAATGTGTGCGCGGAAAGCCTCGATGGTGGCGCAGAGCTTGCCCCCCTGGCCTTTGGCCGGGGCGAGCATGATGCGGTTGGAGGCTTCGAGGTCCTCCTTGTTCTGGAGGTTATCGGGGTCGCCCTTCGCGCCGTCGCATTCGCGGGCGATGGCCAGGCGGAGATGGCCCGCCAGGTTGTAGAGCGAGTCGCTGAGGAGCTTCACCTGCATGGCCTTGTCGTACCAGGGCTTCACCTTGGTGGGGTTGGCCTTGTACTGCTCGCTGAGGTCGGCGTAGAGGGCTTCGTTTTCCTTCATCGCATTGTCGGTGGTGCGCTTGAGGCTGTCGCCGATGAGGGTGAAGCCCTTGAGCACATCACTCGAGACATTGAGCGCCAACATGGCCATCAACACGATGTACATCAGGTTGATCATCTTCTGGCGCGGCGAGACGGGACGTTTCTTTACGGAAGACATTTTGGAGTTCGTCTTTTTGTTAAATGGGGACTGCTTAGGATTTGGCCGCAGGCTGCTGCATGGACATATTCACCGTGAGGGCCTGAATCATGCGGCCATAGACGCCGTTGAGTTCTTCAATCTGGTGAGCCAGCATGCGCGTCTGCTCGTTGATTTGCTCAATCGTGCCCACCTGCTGGCTGATGCTCTTGAAGTGGAGCTCGTAGGTTTTGTTGATGGCGGTGAGGGTGCGGTTGAGGTTGGCCATTTCCTCGCTGTCGTGGGCCAGGCGTGCGCTCTGTTCGTCCACCTTCTGGAAGGTATCGGCGAGCGTGCGGAGCTTTTCGATGTATTCGCCCGTAGCCTGCTCCATCTCGGGCGAGAGGGCAGCCTGTGCGCGGCGAAGGAGTTCGTCGTTGGCAAGGCGGATAATCTCTGCAAGGCGCTGGGCCTCGTTTTCAAAGGGCTGTCCGCCTTCGGGTGCGAGGGCAGCCATGGCTTCGGCGGCCTGTGCCACCACGTCGGGTGCCGGTGCGGGCTGCGGAGCGGCGGCTTTGGCGGCCTGGAGCGCGGCGGCGCGGGCTTCCTCGTCGGTGGGCGTGTTGAGTCCGCCCACGATGATGGGTCCGCTGCTGTAGGCCGGGCCTGCGGCGGCCTGTCCCTGTGCGGCAGCCACGGCAGTCGTTTCGTTGCTTTCGGGCGTGTCGTCGTCCTCATCGTCCTCGAGGCCGAGGCGTTCGGCTATCTCCTCGTCGGTTTCGTAGTCGTGGGGCAGTTCCTTGCCAATCTCGTTCTTGTCGAAGGGTCGGTCGAAGGCGGAGAGGAAGAACACCACGACTTCCGTGCCCATGCCGACAAAGAGGAAGAAGTTGCCGCCCGGGAGGTGGGTAATCTTGAAGAGCGCACCAAGGATTACGATGGAGGCGCCCCAGGAGTAGGCGTAGTTGAGGAATGTCTGGCCGGGCACACTGTCCATCCAGTGTTGGAGGCGTACCACGAGGTTTATTTTTCGAGCCATCTGATGCTATGTTGTTAAGGGGTGAGGCGTTGGGTTGCGGGTGAGCTTCCGGGCGTTTGCCGCCCAGTGCGGCGCGCCGGGAGCTTCAGGTTGTGCTGGCTATTTCTTCTTTCCGGCGTTGGACGTGGCGCTCGAGGTGTTGGCCTTGGAGCGCACGCAGCGGAAGCCGATGAAGGAGCGGGGCTGGTTCTGGTATTCCCAGCTGCGCCAGGCCGAGCGGATGTACGACATGGGGTCTTTCCACGAGCCGCCGCGCACGCTTTTGCGCTTCAGCACGTAGGGGTCTTCTTTCGCGGCATTGTAGGAGAGCTGCGGGTTGAGGTCGGCCATGGCCTGCACGCCCGCTTCGGTGTAGACCGTGCTGGTCCATTCGGCCACATTGCCTGCCATGTCGAAGAGGCCGTTGGAGTTGGCCCCGTAGATGCCCACGCGGGAAGTGATGAGGTTGCCGTCGTCGGTGTAGTTGCCCCGGTCGGGCTTGAAGTTGGCATAGAAGCAGCCTTCCTGGCTTTTGGCCTCAATGCCTTGCCAAGGATAGGGGTTGCCCTCCTTGCCGCGGGCGGCATATTCCCACTCGATTTCCGTCGGGAGGCGGTAGCGCTGGATATAGCGCGCCTGCGGGCCCAGGCCGGCCATGAGGAAGTTCGTGCGCCAGGCGCAGAAGGCCTCAGCCTGCTCCCAAGTGACACCTACCACGGGATAGTCGTTGTAGTTTGCCGAGGAGAAGTAGAGCTTCATGTACTGCTCGTTGTTGGCGTTGGGGAAGTCGTTCACCCACACGGTGGTGTCGGGGTAGACCTGCACGATGTAGGTGTTGAGGAAGTCGT
>CAMGGA010000038.1 GCA_946055515.1 uncultured Bacteroidales bacterium | reverse complement strand
TCGGCACAAAGAGCTGAAGGCCAGCCCTTCGGGCCTCCACGCCGAACGCTCGTCAAGCCCGTATCGGCACAAAGAATTGAAGGTCAGCCCTTCGGGCCTCCACGCCGAACGCTCGTCACGCCCGTATGGGCACAAAGGACGAAACTTCAAACGCAACATCGCCCCTCCACCGCTCGCCCCACCCCCAGCCTTTGAAAAAACAAAAGCCGGGATTGAAAATCCGGTCGCAGACTTTGAAAAAACAATCGCTGCGAGCGGCGCACCCCCTGCTTCGCGCAAAAAATATTTCCATAATACAATTTTTTTAAAATCCCACTGATAGAAAACACCCCACTTGCCGTTCTTTACCCATACAGACGCCGCCACGGCAGCGCCCCATTCCTCCACATCCCCAACACCCCCCGCCTATGTCCACCACCATCCATTCACCACGTTGGAGAGGACGCCTCGTCCATACCCTCCTCCATGTTGCCTCACAGAACAAAACAGACCTCCATGCCGAAGGCGGGCTCACCCTGATGGACCTCATCAACCGGGTATTCCCCGAAGCTACGAAGGAGGAGCAGGAAATCATCGACCAACTCATCGGGCGCATCAACGACGCCCTCTCCGCCGAACAGGCCGCACAGACCGTCTTCGCGACAGGAGAGGAAGAAATCCTGTTCGACCTGGGGAAAAGCGACGTCAAGGCATGCCTCGCCCTCAACGGCCACCTCGCGCGCATCGGAGAAGAGACTGACTTCACCGAAGCCCTGGCCGAACGCGAACGACAGAAGCGGAAACGCGAACGCCGCCACGTGTTCATCCTCGTGGGCATCGTCGCCGCCGTCGTGCTCTTCGTCTTCATCTTCAACCTCCCCTTCTTCCGCGAAATGCGCCTCTACAGTGCGCTGGAGAGCAGTCCCACGCCAGAAGAGATTTACAAGTACAAGCGGGACTTTCCCGAAGGCAAACACATCGAGGAGGTCTACCGCATCGAAGCGGGACTCGAAAGGTTTCCCATGTCCACCGTGAAGGAATACATGCAGAAATACCCCCAAGGCAAGTACGCCCGCGAGTTCGCCCACAAGCACGACTCGCTCTGGGACGCGGAGGCACAAGCCTTCCTCGACACTCTGAAAAATAGAATTACGCCCGAGACGGAGGCATATCTGAAGGCCATGTTCCGCCACATGAAGGAGAACCGCGTCTACACCGTGTACATCGACATCCAGCACGAAGTGAAGGTGAAGAACCTGTCGGAATATCCCGTCCACATCCAGTCGCAAGTCCACGATGCCATAAGGGCCAACCAGCACACCTTTTCCAGCGGGAGAGTTGAGCTCGTGAAGCAATCCTTCGACAAAGTGGATTTCCATGTCCTCGACAACACGCTGGAAAACTCCATCACGGGTTGTTTCACGCACTACATCGACTCTGAATTCATCCAGTTCACGAAAAACAGGGAGACCGCCGACCCCAAGTCGCCCGTGATGAAAGTCTCCTACGTCGTGCAAAACCGCACCGTCCCCGGCACAAAAGGCTTCCCCGCCATCTTTGAGTACAAGGAGACCACGTCGCTATATTCTTCCTTCCTGCTGGGCATTTTCGTCAGCTCCGAGGCACAGTTCACTATCCCCGGCTCCGACGTCACCCTCGCCTTCTCCGGCACAGGCGTCCCCAAGAACGAGTTCAGCATGCTGAAGAGCGTAATCGACGGCTACACCGAAATGACCTGCAGCTGCATTCAGGAGTTCGCCTCCACAATTACAGAAAAGCTGCGCGGAAAGAGAACGCTGAAAGCGCAGTAATGCCCCGGGCGCGCCACGCGCCACAAAATGCCCGCGTCCCCTCCAAATCCGCCCCTTCCGTCCGCCACACCGCGATGGAACGGGCGGATTTTCCATGCCGGCGACCGCTCCGCGACACCTTTCCTCAAAAAAACAGTATGCGTAAGCCAATTTTTTCTAATTTTGCGCGGACGGGCAAGCGCCCCGCCTCTCTAACCACAATCCCCATCCCATGTCCACCACCTTCCCTTCGCCACGCTGGAGAGGGCGCCTCGTCGGCACGCTCTTCCTGGTTGTTTCCCGCCACGGCATAATCCTCGACGCCGAGGAAAGCCTCACCCTACGCGACCTCATCGACAAGGTGCTGTCCTTCGCTTCGGAGAAGGAGCAGCAGACCATCCACCAACTCATCGGCCGGTTCGATGCCGCCTACGCCGCCGAGCAGGCCGCGGGCACCACCTTCTCTGCCCAGGAGGACGAACAACTCGGCAAACTGGGCAGAGACGATGTGAAAATCTGCTGGGAACTTCACGGCGACCTGCACCTCATCGGCTCCGACGAGGACTTCAGCACCTGGGCCGAACACCTCCGGCTGAAGCGCAAGCAAAAAATCCTCATGGGATGCCTCATCGTGGGCACCCTCTTTGCCATCCTGTTCGTCCCCTTCGTCTACAAACTCCCTCTCTGGGGCGAATTGGCCCTCTACGCCCAGGTCAAGGAGAAGCGCACACCCGCCCTCATCCAGGAATACAAGGCCAAGTACCCCCAAGGCTGGCACATCAAGGAGGTCTACCGCATCGAGGTGGAGGAGTCGCCCGACCCCCTCAACCAGATACACGCCTATATGGAACATTTCCCCAAGGGAAAAAACATCGAAGACTTCTACCGCTTCGCAGCGGAGAAGAGGGACTATTCGCCCGAAATCATGGAGGACTACATCCTGCGTTTCCCCGAGGGGAAATACGCCGACGCTTTCAGCCTCAAGCTCGACTCCGTCCACGACTGCCGGGCAAAGGCTTTCCTCGGCGCCGTACACCACCGCATCTCCCCCGAGGCGGAAACCTACCTGACCGCCCTGCTGCAATACATGAAGCAGGACGGCTACTACACCCTCTACGTCGAACCGTGGGAGGACCTCGACCTCAAGGACCTCGATGAGTTTCCCGCCCAAAGCGTCCACCAGCTCGACCGCCTGCTGGCCGCCAAGAGCGGAAAGCCCCTGCAGGCGCACATCCTCCCGTTCCGCGGCCAATTCAGCTTCGACGACCGCAAAAACCTCCACCAGGTGCTTAGCGACCAGGTCGCCCGGTGCTTCTCAAAGCATTCTGGCCCCGGTCTCGCCGTTGTCGGCGTCGAAAAGACCATGGCGCCCGAACATTCGCCCGTCGTCAGGATCCACTACACTGTGAAGAACCGAATGATGCCGCAACAGCAGTCGCTGCCGGACATCTGGGTTTACCAGAAGGACAACGCCTTCCAATCCTACCTCCTCGGCTTCACCTTGCACATCAAGGCGGAATTTGTCATCCCCGGGTCGGGCACCCGCTTCTCGCTCGAGGAAACGTGCCATCCCGAAAACGAAATCGGCCACATCGCTTCCACCGACAACGGCTACTACGCCATCACCCGCAACTGCTTCGAGAAATTCGGCGACACGGTCCACAAGGCGCTCACGGGCCGCCCCGCCGCCCATTGACCGCCTCGCCTTTGCCCCTCCGCGTGGGCCAAACGTTCCACGCAAAGGGCTGAAAGCCAACGCGCCATGACCTCCGCCCCCTCCGCGTGGGCCAAACGTTCCACGCAAAGGGCTGAAAGCCCGACCTTTAGCTCATAGCCCAGGCTGCAAGGCCTGGGTTGCCCCGAAGCCAATAAAATGAGCCCTGCAGGGGCGACACCCCTATTCGCCCGCATAAAGCTGCCACCCCTTCGGGGCTCATCGGATGTAACCCCGGGCAACCCAGGGCTTCACCCTGGGCTATGAGCTGAAGGTCAGCCCTTCGGGCCTCTGCGACCGCCTCCTCCTGCCCCCTCCGCGTGGGCCAAACGTTCCACGCAAAGGGCTGAAATCCAACGCGCCATGACCTCCGCGCCCCTCCGCGTGGGTCAAACGTTCAACGCAAAGGGCTGAAAGCCCGACCTTTAGCTCATAGCCCAGGCTGCAAGGCCTGGGTTGCCCCGAAGCCAATAAAATGAGCCCTGCAGGGGCGACACCCCTATTCGCCCGCATAAAGCTGCCACCCCTTCGGGGCTCATCGGATGTAACCCCGGGCAACCCAGGGCTTCACCCTGGGCTATGGGCTAACGGTCGGGCTTTCAGCCCTCCTCGCCCCCACCCCGCACCCGCTAATCCGCGGGCTACACATGCAGCGGCACACCCTCCCGCTTTTGGCACAACCCTGCGTCCGAAAAGCCGCCCAATTATAAAAAACGCACAAAATATTTTAGAAAATTTATTATCACTTCGTGGTTTTCTTGCTACTTTTGCAGGCACGATGCCAAAGACGTCCCGCGCCAAAAGCGCCCGCTCCACGGCACCCGACCCCATGCGACGACCGGGCCGAACTTCCCGCAACGCCGCCACAGACCAGCGATTAAAACTTCTGGGACTCAACAACTTTTTCACCGATTGAACTCATTGACTAATGGGTTTCCGCCCACGGGAAAACACCTCCCTGTCGCCGGATTTACCCCCGACGCCCTCCCCAATTCCGCTGCGTGCGGATAAGGGGCGTCCCCCTATTATACACTCGCGCACACAGACGCACACGCGCGTAGCAGCAACCAGATACGCACCTCACGCCTACACCAACCCATGACTGAGCCTCACACCGACACACATCCCGCTACGGACCCCGCCGCACCCTTCGCCCAAGACGGCCACGACACGGCCCGGCCCGCACAGGACGCCAAGCCACACAACGAAGAAGAGACCCTCCGCTGGTATCTGCTCCGCGCCGCATACGGCCAGGAAGCCAAGGGCGACAGGCTGCTCCGCGAGGCCGGCATCGAAACCTTCTACCCCCGCGTCAAGGAGGTCCGCGAGGTGAACGGGAAAGAACGCACCTGTGAGCGCTCCCTCGTGCCGAACCTCCTCTTCGTCCGCAGCACGGAAGCGGAACTCCGCGACCACACCGCCCCGAAGGGACCCGACTTCCTCCACTTCTACTTCGTCAGCGCCGAACGCACCCTCGCCAGCGGCACCGTGGTGAAAGCGCGCCGGCCACTCGTAATCCCCGACGACCAGATGGAGCAGTTCATGCAGTGGCACGCCGTGGAGGACGACCACAAGGTGTTCGTGCCCCAAGCCGAAATGCAGTTCAAACTCGGCCAAGAGGCCATCATCACGCAGGGCAAGTTTGCCGGACTGCGCGGACGCGTGGCCCGACTGCGCGGACAATCGCGCATCGCCATCCGCATCGCGGGCCTCGGCACCATCTTCACCGCCTACATCCCAAAAGCATTCCTCCGTCTCCTCCCCCAAGAGACGCCAGACTCACCGCAATAACCTCACGACAATGGAAATTATCATAGGAAAAATGGGCAACCAGCCCTTTCCTCTCACCGAAGCGAGCATCAGCCGCAAGCACGCCGTATTCCGCTTTGACGAGCAGACGAAAAAGATGACGCTCACGGACTACAACTCCACCAACGGCACCTGGCTGCTCGGCAACGACGGCCTCTTCCACCGCATCACGCAACCCACTGCCGTCGGCCCCAACACGCTCGTTCGCGTAGGCGCAACAACCACCTTCCACATCAAGGACCTCATCAAGCAGACGCCCCCGCCCAAGCCCAAGGAGGAAGCCCCCGTGGCCATCGGACACCTCCGCAACGTCTACATCAACTACACCCGACGCCGCACGGAACTCGAGAACAGCAACAGCACGCTGATGCTCCTGCGCATGTCGGTGCTCTCCGTGGGCGGTGTGCTCGGTACCATCTTGATTACGCTCCTGCCCTCCGACTTCCTCGGCGACGCCACCATGGGCAACATCGTGAAGGGCCTCTTTACGCTCCTGGTGATGGTGGTCGGCTTCATACTCGTGAACATCAAGGGCAAGAACATCGTGCAGCAGCGACTCCAGAACGATAAGTATTTCCAGACGAAATATTGCTGCCCCAAGTGCGGCTTCCACTTCGGGGCGCGCCTCTACGAGAACATCCTGGCCGAAGGACGCTGCCCCAACCCCAGCTGCAAGCGTAAGTTTGTGGAGAAATAGTAGTCTATATATATAAAGGCGTTGCCCCCGACGGGCCGCCCGGCCTAAACCTCTCGCTATATGAACTACCTCAAGTCACGCCTCACGCTCGCCCTGCTGCTCTTCCTGAGTGTGCTCCAGGGCTTCGCCCAGAAGACTTACGTGGTCTCCGTGGGCATCGACCACTACAAGTACCCGAACATCGCCCCCGACCTGCCCTGCTCCACCAACGACGCACGGGCCATCTCGCACTTCTTCCACGACTACAACGGAAGCCACGTGTTCATGCTCCTCAACGAAAACGCCACACGCGACCACATCCTGCGCGTGCTGCGCGAGGAGTTCTCCAAGTCCACGGCCAACGATGAAATCATCTTCGCCTACATCGGCCACGGCTTCCAGGGCGGACTCACCTGCTGGGAGACGAAGGACATGAACAGCGTGATCACCTACAACGAGGTGCAGCGCATCATGCAGAAGGCCAAGGCCCGCAGGAAAATCATCCTGGCCATGTCGTGCTACTCGGGCGGACTGACCCTCCCGCAGGGCGAACGACTCGCACGGTCCACCGACCGCACCTCCGTGCTCATCTATGCCTCGAGCCGACCCGACGAACCGTCGTGGGCCAGCCGCACGGCACGCAACTCCTTCTTCGTGGAACGCCTCCTCGAGGCCTTCAACGGAAAAGCGGACCGCAACGGCGACCGCAAAATCACCGCCCGCGAACTCTTCAACTACGTGAACCCGCGCGTCATCGACGACACCATGGGACAACAGCACCCGCAGATGATGGGCAAGTTCGACGACAGCATGGTGATGGTGTATGTAAAATAAATCCCCCGGGGCCTGCCCCTAAGCTCGCGCCGCACAACCGGCAGCCAGACGCCGCGGCAGTCCCTTTCCCTTTCATCTAATATTCTCCACGACTATGATCATTACTTGTCCTTCCTGCAACCGACGCTTCGAACTCCAGCGCCGACCGCCCAAGCAGTTCCGCTGCCCGAAATGCGGCTTCACCACCGCCTTCAGCGAAGTGCTCAACAACGGAGTCAAACATAGCGACCAGCCCGTCACGCTCAACGAGGACGCGGCCGCTGCCATGGGCATCGGCGTGGCCTCCACGCCCAACACCAACGGCAGCAATGCTGCCACACCGGGCACCACCGGCGCCTCTACCACGCTCTCGCAGCCCACGGGCTTGAACACGCCCTCCGCGGCCGCCGGCGGCGACAAGACACGCGTAGTGGCCGGACTCCAGCAACCGGCCCTGGGCCCCGGCACCAAGGTGGTGAACGAACTGCAACTGCCCAAGAAGGCTTACCTCGACATGGTGTTCCAGGGCATGCCTGCCGGCTCCGTGATGCTCCCCAATGCGGGACAGGTGACCGTCGGACGCAATAGCAACGACAGCCCGGCACAACTGAAACTCACGGCCGACATCGCCATGAGCCGCGTTCACGCCGGCATCCGCGTGAACGGCAACGGTCCGCAGCGCACTTACCAGATTACATCGGCGAAAAACGAAAATCCCGTCTACGTCAACAGCAAGCCCATCAAGCAGGGACAGGCCGTAACGCTGAAGCCCGGCGACAAACTCCAGATGGGCTACACGCTCCTCACCTTCCGCCTCGGATAAAGTCCGCGACGACAAACGCAAGCCTCCCTCCCCGAATTACGCTCCCGCTATGTCACAAAACAAAACCATCATTCCCGGTGTGGACTACTCCACTCCCAACCCCGGCCAGGCGCCCTCGCTCGACGGCAACTCGCTGGCCGACTTCTATTCCCGCTCGGCCGAGGTGGACAACCGCACCTACGTAGGCGAAGGCATGGCCCCGGCACAGACGGCCGCCTCCTCCGTCGGCAAGACGCAGATCGGGGGCTACGCGCCGATGCCCGCCGCGCCGCAACCACAGGCACCCGCCCCCGCCCCCGCGGGCATGGGCTACGTCGAGGAGGCCGACGGCCGCACGCTGCGGCTCCAGAACCGCGTGGTCGTAGGCGCGCTCTTCTCCATCTCGCGGGGACTGCTCGGGGAAATATTCCCCGTCTACCTGGGCATGAACTCCATCGGCTCGGGGGCGCAGTGCGACCTCTGCCTGGCCGAAGCTACCGTGGCGGACGTCCACGCGAACCTCGTGGTGCGGCGCTACGGCGGACAGTACACGGTGTTCCTCTCCGCGCTCGCCGAAGGGATGGGCTGCGAGGCCAACGGGATGACCGTGGGACAGGCGCCCGTGGAACTGGTGGAGAACTCCGTGGTCCGCTTCGGCGCCCACTATGCGCTGCTCCTGAAGCTCTTCCCCATCGAGGCGGCGGGACTCACCGAGGACCCCGACTTCCAGCCGCTCGGCACGCCCGCGGCACCGCAGGACGACGCGCCCACGCCCGCCGACGAGATGGCGGACTTCTACGGACGCAACCAGGGGCCGTCCGACTCGGGAAAGCAACGCACGGTCCTCTACGAAGGGTAGCACCGGGCCTTTCCCGACACACTACACCGCTTATTCAAAAACTACAACGACGATATGGCTATCATCAAGTTACAAGGAGAGAAAGAGAAACGCGAAGGCTACTACTACGAGTTCGACACCACGTCCACGCCCCTGGGCGAAGGCGGCATGGGCAAGGTGTACCGTGGCCGACGCATCAACATCAATACGGGCGAGGTGCGCGACGTGGCCATCAAGTTCATGTTCGCCGGCCTCCCCGAGAGTGTCATCCAGCGCGCCGAGAACGAGGCGAACATACGCATCAAGCACGACAACCTGGTGGAGATGATGGGCTTCCTGACCATCGAGACGCCGATGCAGAACGGCACCGTCTCCTACCACTACCACGTGGTGAGCGAACTGCTCCAGGGCGTGTCACTCAGCGACCTGCTCCAGGGAAACGTGAACGACCAGAACGGCAAGCCCATCCCCTACGCCGAACAGCTCTACAAGCTGCACCAGACGAACCCCACGCAGTTTGCCGTGCTCGTCACCAAGAAGGTGCTCTCGGGTATCATGGCCCTGCACGACGCAGGCTACATCCACCGCGACATCGACCCGTCCAACATCATGGTGACCCGCGACGAGAAAATCAAACTCATCGACTTCGGCATCTCCAAGAAGGTGGACGGACTCAAGACGCTCGACCGCAACCTCACCACCGCGGGCCAGTTCATGGGCAAGCCGCAGTATGCCGCGCCCGAGCTGATCGTGGGCGACATCGCCCACCAAAACCGCCCCACGGACATCTACGCGATGGGCGTGATGCTCTTCCAGCTCCTCACGGGCCACTTGCCCTTTGAAGGGCCGTCGAACGTGGTGCTGAAAATGCACCTCAACAGCAAGATGCCCCTCGGCGAGGTGAAGAACAAGGTGCTCCGCGGCATCATCGAGCGCGCCACGGCGAAGGACTGCACGCGCCGCTACCAGTCGGCCGCCGAGTTCCGCGCCGCACTCGACTACGTGGGCCTCAACAATCCCACTTCCTCGCCCCTGAAGGACAAGCTGCCCCTCATCGGCGGCATCGCCGGGGGCGTGGTGCTGCTCGCGGCTGTCGTATTCGGCGTCACGAAGCTGGCGGGCTCCAAGGACAGCGCCTCCGACGACCCGAAGAAGGATGCCCCCAAGGAGGACGTCGCAGCCGCCGAGGACAGCCGCTCGCTGGAAGAAATCCGCGCCGACCTCCTCACGAAGGAGAAGGCGGCCGATGCCTTCGCCGAACTCCAGAAGCTGGCGGAGAAGAACGACCCCGAGGCGCTCTTCACGCTGAGCCAGCTCTACGCCGTGAGCTACGGCTCGTTCAACATCGACGACGACTTCGTGCGTATGCAGGCGAACCTCAAGGGAACCGTGAAGCCCAGCGGCGCCAAGTGCAACGAGCTGCTGCGCCGCACGGTCAAGGCCAAGGCGGACTACTTCCCCGCCCTCTACTGGCTGGGCCTCCACAACTACGAGCCGAACCTCAAGGGCGGCGGCGCCATGCAGCTCAGCGAGGCGGAATACCTCTTCCGCCAGGCCCTCAAGGCGGCCAAGGCTGCGGGCGACCCTGTCTATGAACAGAAAATCCAGGGCATGCTCGACAAATTCTAAGCCCACTCGTTTCACCCTTTGACCTTACCTGATATGTTACTGAACCGCTCTAACGAACAGGGCCTCGAGCCCATCGTCCAACTGGCCGTGACGCCGCTCTGCGACGCCTTCGGCCGCTCGGGCATCGGCGGACGCAAGGAAAACCAGGACTCCTTCGACGGTTGCTCCGTGGGCGACAACGTGATCCTCACGGTCTGCGACGGCATGGGGGGGATGAACGGCGGACAGACGGCCTCGACACTTGCCACGAACGAAATCGTGAATTATCTCGGCTCGCTGCCGGCCGAAAAGTTCGACCGCGAGGCCCTCGCCGAGGCCATCAAGCGGGCGAACGACGCCATCTACCGCTGCGCCGCCGCCACGCCGGCCCTGCGCGGCATGGGCACCACGGCAACCATCGTGGTCTTCACCCCGCAGAAGGCGCTCGTGGCCCACGTCGGCGACAGTCGCATCTACCAGCTCCGCAAGGGACGCAAGCAGTTCCGCACGTTCGACCACTCGAAGGTCTTCGACATGGTGAGCAACGGTCTGATGACGGAGGAGCAGGCACGGCAGTCCAACTTCTCCAACATCATCACACGCGCCCTGGGCATCTGGCCCTCGGTGCAGCCCGACATCGCCGAAATCCCCTACCGCAAGGGCGACCGCTTCCTCCTCTGCTCCGACGGCATCTGGAACGGACTGCCGGAGCCGGAAATGCTCAAGCTCTTCACCGAAAACGCGGGAGACCCCAAAGCGGAGGCAGAACAGCTCGCGCTCTTCATGAACGCGCTGGGCCACGAGAAGGGCGGGGAGCACGACAACCTCACCGTCATCGTGGCGGACATGAAGAAGGACTCGGCCCTGCAACCTGGCTTCATGGAAAGCCTCAAAGCGCAGTTCGCCCAGCTTTCTCTCCCTTGGAAAAAGAAAAAATAACGCTTCGCTCCGTAAGCTATCCTCCATACCCTAACACCCTCATCCGCGCATGAAACGTATCACCATCGGCCGCAGCACGGACTGCGACATCGTCATCAACGACCAGACCGACAACGTGAGCCGCCGCCACGCCGTCATCACCTTCGACCTCTTCGGCCGAATGACCCTCAGCGACACCAGTTCAAACGGCACGTTCATCAACGACCAGCGCATGCTCAAGGGAGCCTCGCTGCCCGTGACGCGCGAAGACACCGTACGCCTCGGCAAAAGCTGGATCCTCGACTGGAAGCAAATCGGCGACCCCACGAAGAGCATCCGCCGCTTCCTCTTCACCGCCGCCGCCCTGGTGTTCATTGCCATCGCGGGCGTCTGCACCTACACCATCCTCCAAGAGAACAAGTCGGGAGAGGAACAATCCGAAATCAAGCAGAAAGAAGAGCAGAACGACACTATCTGGAACAAGGAGGACACGCAGAACAACCGGCCCAGCGACACCGGCATCGACCCGAACACGGGAGAGGCCAGCGCCAAGGGCGGCGCCACGAAGACGGGCAAGAAGGCTTCTTCGTCCAAGAAGAAGGCTTCACAGAACCAGGCTTCGAAATCTCAGTCGCAGCGAAATAGATCCCAGTCTCAGGCTCCCAAGTCACCAAAGCTGCCTAAGGAGCAACCCATCTCGAACAAGGGAAATGCAGACAAGGGTTCCACAAGCAACAAGCCGGCCGCCCCTGCCGAAAAGGGAGAGAACAACAACAAATTCTTCATGCACTAAAACCTAACTCAGACTCATGCAAAAAACTCTCGTATGCTTGATTGCTTTCCTGTGCGCCCTGATGCTCCACGCGCAGGACACGGACTGGCTCGTGAAGCCTGAATACGACACCATGGAGTATTACGGTCCGCAGATGTACAAGGTGAAAAAGCAGGGCAAGTTCGGCATCATCGCCACCGACGGCCGCACGCTCCTTGCACCGGCCTACGACCACATCTCGCCCTTCTACGAGGGCCGCAGCGTGGTGGCCAACCACGAGGGCAACGCGCTCCGCGTCAAGGCCACGCTGACCACCGACGGCGAGGTGACCCTCACCGACGAGCCCGTCTACCTCTGCCCCAAATACCCCTTCTACTCTGAGGGTTTCCTGCCCGTGCAGAACGCACAGGGGCTCTACAGCTACCTCGACGAGAAGGGCAAGGTGGCCTTCCCCTTCACCAGCCGCGAGTCCCGCCCCTTCAGCGAAGGCATCGCCGCCATCGGTGTGAACGATGACTTCCGCTGGCTCTCGACCTCGGGCGAAATCCTCGACATGCGCCTGCCCAACGGCGGTTCGCCCTACTTGAGCACCAACTACTACAATGGCGAAGCCTACGTCCGGGACGAGGACGAAGAATACTTCTTCCTCGACAGCAAGGGCGAGGCCAAGAAAGTCTCCAATCCCCGGTTCAAGACAGACTACCTCTTCCGCGCTGGCACGGACTGCGGCACGGACATTCCCTACGCTTCCTTCCAGCCCGAAACCGACTCCTACTGGCGTCCCACGCGCCGCCAGGGCAAGTGGGGCTACGTCAACGAGGCGGGCAAGCCGCTCTGCCTCTACAAGTACGACGAGGCCAAAGCCTTTGCCTACGGTTCGGCTCCCGCAAGCCAAAACGGCCGCTGGGGCCTCATCGAGGTGGTGCCCGACGATGCCACTTTCTCGCTCTCCACCAAGAACCGCAGCTTCGTCTACAGCCCGGGCAGTGCTTGCCAGTGTGAATTTGTGCTCTCCATCCCCGAGAAGTACAAGGGCGAGCAGCTCCAGGTGTCCATCAAGGACCGCACCACGGGCGAACCCGTCGCTTTCAACCGCAAGGGCAACGCTTTCACCTTCAACGTGAAGCCCCAAGGCAGCGCCAAGCAGGAGAGCCACACCTTCGACGTGGCCGTGAAGGTCGCCGACTTCGAGGCGTGGACGGGCGAAGAGACTTACACCTTCTCGCAGCGCGTGAAGCTTCAGGCAAGCATTTCGCTGCGCAACAAGAAAGCTGACGTGCAGGGCCGATGCCGCGTGACGGCCACCGTGCGCAACCCCTCGTCTATCCCCGTGACCACCACGGTAACGCTCCAGGGCGGCGGCGAGAAATGCTCCTTCTCCCGAGTCAGCCAAACGGTCAAAATCGGCCCCAACAGCAGTGCTTCCATCTCAGGCTACTTCCATGTGCGGAAAGTGGAGTACGCTGGCTGGTGCAAAGTCTCGACTTCCGAAGGTACCTCCAAGGGACTCAGCGGTCTCGAGATGCGACCGAACTAACCTCCCCCATTCCCGAAATTTTTCCTTATCCATTCACATTTAATAACTTCAGAAGTATGAAAAAATCTATTATTCTTTCTCTTCTCCTTGCGTGCTTCTCGCTCGGCGCATCCGCACAGTTTTCTGGCGAAGATGTGTCCAAGAAGCACTACAACTACCAGTTTTCCATCGGCGTCCACGCCATGGGCGGCCTCTCCATGCTGAGCGAAGGCGACGGACTGGAAATCTACGACGGCAGCAGCCTCAGCTTCGGCGGCGGTGTGGCAGCCAACGTTCGCTTCGGCGGTAAGGACAGCCGCGGCCGCTACCTCGACGGCCAGGGCATGTTCGGCCTCGGCGCAGAACTGAACTTCAAGCAGTACACGATGAAGACGCTCGGCAGCGATGACCTCAAGCTCAGCTACTTCGAAGTGCCCCTGCTCGTGCAGTTCTATCCCTTCTACAACGGCAAGCAGATGCGCAACTTCTACATCGAAGCCGGCCCCACCATCTCGGGTTCGCTTTCCTCCAAGCCCGACATGCTCGTGTGCAACAACATGCAGTACAAGACGGGCGACCTCAAGGGCTTCGACATCAAGGCCTCCGTTGGCCTCGGCTACCGCTTCGACTCCCAGAGCGCCAACTCGGGCTTCTACGTGAGCGCACGCTACAACTTCGGCACCAGCGACCTCTCCGACAGCTTCCCCGCCAAAGTCAGCTCTGCCGAACTGACCATCGGCTACATGTTCGGCTGCATCGGCGGCAAGAAGTAGCCGGCGCGAACCTAACTTTTTTCTCCACTAACCAAAGAAAAAGAAACAGATGAAAAAGATATTATTTTCCCTCATCGCCGTGCTCGGGCTCTTCTCTGCCTGCTCCAACGACGACATCGAAGTTCAGTCTACCAACCTTACTACCATTAAGGTAAATACGCAGGAGGTCTTCGACCAATTCAGAATTACGGAAAGCGTCAAAAAGAATTATTTGGCAAAGAATTATTCCCTCGGTGTATACACCTTCATCTATGACAACAATGGCAAACTTGTTGCTTCTGACAGCGTCTATACAAAGACCTTTACTCCAGTTAACCATGAAATAAGGCTTCCCTATGGTACCTACACTGCCATTTCTCTGCAAATGCTTGTAAATGAAGAAAAACAAAAGTTGGCAGACGAATGGATTATTGTGGGTAAAGGAGACATGAACACCCTTGAAGTACAGAGAAAAAAAGGCTATAATATATTATACTATGAAGCTTTAGGTTCTTCTTCTACTTCTATCACTATTAGTGAAAATAATTCTTCACCAGAATTAACAAACAAGGCCATCGGTACAATGCTCCAACTGGCTGTATTAAACTTAGACAAATCGGGAACAGAATACAACGCATTCATCTTTGCAACAAAAGAACGTGCGCAAGGCCGATTCCTTTCCCCGAAAAAATCTGGAGCAGAGCGTTACAACTTAGAAAACTACAATGAAGCTAACTATTGGTATCCACGCGCCTTATACTACCAGATGCCGTCTCTTCCTGAAGAGGCTTATGCGAGCATCTATTTACTTGAAGAAGGTGATTTCACCTTCAGTTTTGCTCCTCGTACAGCAACTGAAGAAAATGGGTACATATCTTATAGTACATGGACTACCTATAATGGTAGCAACGACAAGTTCAGTAGCATAGACGGCCAAGTCCTGTACCCAGGATGCTACTATCTTGGCAAGAAAGACCCGCGCTATACATCTGACGTATTCACCACAAAAGAAGCACGCCAAACTTGGATTAACGAGGTGGAGAAGAAGTACCAAGGAACCCCCGACACTCCCGAATCCTCAGCTTCCGCAGTTCCCTACATCAAATGGGGTGCCAACGCCAGCTCCATCAAGACCCATTTGGAAAGCAACGGCTACACTTACACCAACGGCGTAATCACGGATGACAACAAGAACTGGCTGGACACTTACACCAACGCT
>CAMGGA010000037.1 GCA_946055515.1 uncultured Bacteroidales bacterium | reverse complement strand
AGTGTACCATTTCCCACTTCAGGTCGTTGCCGCCGGCCACCCAGTGGTTCTGGTAAATGGCCTTTTCGCCTTCGATGCGCACAAAGTCGTGCGTCGTGGCCAGTTCGCGGTCAAAGTCGGTGGCCGTCACTTCGATTTCCTCGTTTTCGGTGAAGCGGCGTGCCGTGTCCTTCACGATGGCGAAGGCTTCGGGCATCACTTCCGTCAGAGCCTCTTCCATGCGGTCGAGCACCTGCGTTTCGAGTTTGTCGATTTGGTTGAAAATCACTTCGCGGTCTTCGATGGGCGTTTCCTCGATTTTCGCCTTGAGCTGTTCGATTTTCTCCTTCAGGTCGTTGGCAGAGTTCTGCACCTTCGTCTGGAGTTCTTTCGTCTTGGCGCGCAGCGCGTCGTTGTCGAGCGCCTGGATGGAAGGATAGACTTCCTTCACTTTGTTCACATACGGCGCGATGAGCTTTTGGTCACGTGTCGATTTATTACCGAAAAGTTTGCTGAGGATTTTATTTATATCCATGAATTGGTAGTATTGTCTGTTGAGAAAAGAAAAGAGATGAAAACGCGTTGTCTGGGGCGGCGTCGCGCAGCGGTCAGAAGAGCGGCGCCGTGCGGCAGGCGTTGGGTGCGCGGATGCGCATGGCCTTCGAGAGCGTCGGTGCGATGCAGTCGATGGTGACAGGCGTGGCCACCGTTTCCGCCTCGCAGCCCGTTCCCATGAAGATGATGGGGAAGGGCACATACGACTCGCGGGCGAGCTGGTCCTCGCGCATGGAGTTGTTCACGTAGTGCCAGCCCGGTGCCACTTCGATGAGCACATCGCCCGAATAGCGCGGGTTGTAGCCGCCTCGCATGCGGCTGATGCCCGGCGTCCAGGCCCCTTGCATGAGGCGGGTCGTCGTGTAGACATCCTTCACGCCCGAGAGCTGCAGCAGGAAGTCCTGCACGCGTTCCAGCATTTCCGCCAGATTGATTTGCTTCTCTTCGACAAGCTTGTGGTTCAGGTAGAGTTGCGTGCCGAGCGTAGCCTCCACGAATTTCCCCTGTCCGTAGACGGCGGAGAGATACATGTTGAGCAGTCCCGCCGCGCGTTCCACGTCGAAGGTGCCCGTGGGGATACGGTATTTGGAGAGGTCCGCGGTCTCCTCGTCGGTATAGCCCGTGGAGGTCAGGACAAAGAGCGCATTGCCCTTGCCCACCTTGTGTTCCACCGTCTTGATGAGCTGTGCCAGGGCGAAGTCCAGCCGCACGTAAGTGTCCTGCTGTTCCAGCGGCGCGTCGCTCACCGTGCGGTGCTCAAAGTTGCCCGCGTAGAACGTGACGGCCAGGTAGTCGGGCACATCGTCCGCTCCCATCATCGTGTTGTTGAGGCAGGCCAAGGCCGCATGGGCGATTTCCTCGTTCACGGGGCCCGAGGTCTTGTAGGCCACAAAGCGTTTTTCCCCCTTGTTGAACTTATGGGCGAAAGGTTTCTTCATGCCTCCCGAAAGGAAGTAGGAGAAGTTGCCCACGAGGTCGTTCGAGGGTTCCCACGTCAAGGACTTCAGCCGTTCGGCCAGCGGTTTGCCGCCCATGAGGGAAATCCATGTGGGGAGTGCGGGGCTGTAGTAGTTCGTCGAACACCAGCGTCCCGTCTGGTCGTCAATCCAGAAAGCACCGTCGGCCGCGTGGCCCGCGCTGAGAATAGCCCCTTCGCGTGTCGGTGCTACGGCATAGACCAGCGCCTTGCCTTCCGAAGCCACTTTCAGTTCGTCGCCCACGGTCGAAACCCCGAGATACGTCGGTGCCGAAGCGTCGGCCGTTTGGAGTCCGGCAAAGCGCTTGTCGTCCACGCAGCAGACCGGGCGAAGCGTTTCGCGGTCGAGCCAGCGGAGTCCCACGATGCCGTGGTCGTAGGGCGTGGTGCCCGTAGCTACCGTGGCAGGTGCCGAAGCCCGGTCGGGGCGGTAGTTCGGGTATTCCGCCTGGGTATAGACCCGCCCCTCGTTTAACAAACGCACAAAGCCTTCCTGCCCGTAGAGCGGCATGAAGGCGTTGAGGTAGTCGGTGCGGAGCTGGTCTACCAGGATGTTCACCACTACGCGTGGTACCCCGCCCGCTGCAGCGCATGCTTCAGGAGTCGAGAGCACAGACATCGCTGTGAGCAACGACCAGAAGAGCGGCAGGCGAGCGGCTGCGTAGGGCGGATGGATAAAGGATTTTTTCATCCTTAAGCGTTTCGTTGAATATATATGAGAGAAAAAGAGATTGTTGTGTGTGAAGGAAAGGGAGGGTGGTCAGACACCCTGTTTCCAGAAGCCTTGGCGGTGGCGCACTGCGAAGGAGATGCAGCGCAGGCCCAGCGTGGCCCCCAGTAGCCAAAGTCCGGTGGGGAAATGCTGCACGCCCGCCAAACCGGCCACGAGCAGGACAACGAGCATGGGCGCTTCGGCGTAGAGCCCGATGGGCGCACGGTGGAGCGTCACCTGCTTCAGCATCCACGGCAGATAGAGCAGCGGGAGCGGGTTGAGTATCGCCACGGCCCAGTTCGACTGCACCGTAGGATGGTCCGAACAGGCAAACATGAAGCCCACTACCAGTCCGACCAGACCTTGTGCCAAAAGCAGCAGCGCGTCCATACTCCAGAAGTAGCGGCGTTTCTGCCATTCCCTCGCGGTGACGGCCACGGCGATTGCAAAAAGTGTGCCAAGCAGCACGTTCGGCGTGACGGGCGGGTCGGGGATAGCCCTGGGCGGGGTGGGGAGCAGCGTCGTGGCAGTGTTCACGAGGTAGCGCGTTTGTCCGTCGGGTGCCACAATCTGGGCCTTCTCCACGAAGCCTTCCGCATAGAGCGGGGCAAAGCCCTGCGTCTTGCGTCCGGCGGGTTCGTCCGCTTCCGCGCCGAGCAGGATGTTCTGGCCCAATTCGATCCACGGGTACACGTCGGCATACTCCTCCACAATAGAGCGGAGCGAGCGTTGCGGGGCGTTTTCCGGCCAAACGATTTTGCCGTCGATAGCCTTCTCAATCATGTCCACGGCCCGCGTCGTACAGTTGTCGTAGAAGAAATTGTAGCGATACGTAGCGTTTTCGGGCAAGAGGTTCTGGCTCAGCGCATCGACCAGTCGGCGGGCCTCCGCGGGCGTGAGGTTCAGTACCAGCTCATGTATGCCGCGTGCTTCGCGCACATAGTTGTCGTAGAAGAGCGCGTAGGGCACCACGCCGAGTTCATAGTCCGTTTCGCCCTTCAGGAAGCGCCACACGAAGTTTTCCTGTTCGAAGGAAAACGTGCCGTAGTTGAACACCCAGTCGCTGTAGCGTCCCGGCGTCACCTCCTTCACGCGTATGGCGGTATGTCCGTAGAGTTCATAGACTTTTGTGCCCGGTGAAACCGTGAGCAAGCTCACCCTCACCGAGTCCGTTTGGGCCGCAGCGGGAAAGCAGGCAGCCCAAAGCAGGCACAATATGAAAAGGATTTTCTGCATCTTGTTGTCTTTGCGGGTGCAAAGATAGTGCAAGGCGAGAGCAGAGCAAAAGAAAAGCCGCAGGATTTTCATTTTGCTCTGCCGAGCCGCCGCCTATCTTGGCGAAGCAGAGTAGTGCAAGGCGAGAGCAGAGCAAAAGAAAAGCCGCAGGATTTTCATTTTGCCCTGTCGAGCCGCCGCCTTTAGCGCAACAGATTTGCTGTGCAAAGTCATTTGGAAGTAACTTTATAACCTCATAACCTGCGTGAAGCGCAACTCCTCACAACCTCTGGAACTAAAAATATAAAATACCAACACGGCGTACTTCACTTCCTGACCCTTCGCACCATGAAATGCGGAGAATGACCTCAATTTGTTTGCATTTTGCATGTTCCCTATATACGTGTTTTTACCCTAAAATTTTGCTTCACAGCTTCACAGTGGGCATTTTTGTGTTGATACTCATGACAAAACGGTGTGAAGGGTCGGCTCGAAAAGCCTTCACAACCTGCCTCGAAGCTTCACGCACTTTTCCGTCGCACAATCGGCGGCTTTCGCGTTTCAATCGCAGGCTTTGGATTTTCTGAGGGCGGCATGGAAAAATCAGGGTCTGGCATAGCGGGAACAACTCCAAAAATATAAACGGATTAGAAAGAAATCTGCGGTGAAATCGGGCTTTTTGAAAAAATATATAAACAATTTAGAATCGAAAATCGGCTATCGGAGGGGGCGTTAAGCCCACGTTACTTTCCCGCACGTGAAGCGTGAAAACGCGTGAAGGCTCTAAAGTTTTACCTTCACACTGTTTCTCTATGAAAATCAGAAATAAAAAGGTGTTTTGTGAAGCTGTGAAGGCTTTTTCCAGGTTAAAAACACGTATATATAAGGCGTTTCCCCCGTGAAAAGCCCCTCTCTGTCCACCGCGGAATGCGCCCTCTTGTCGCGCATGGCCCTCTCGTGCGCACCTGCTGTCGTCCTGTTTCCTTCCCTTCCCTTAGCCCCGAATTTAATCCTTCACAGAAAATAAATCCTTCATAATTCTTTGCTGTCCCAAAGTGTTCTCTTATCTTTGCATATCTGCTAACCGCAAAACAATCCTTTGCCTGACTAATTATTATTCACTAATACACAGAAAACATGAAGACAAAACTCATCAACCGGTTTTATCTCCTGCTGACTGCCGTGGTGTTCGTCTGTCTGGCTTCTTGCTCGAGTAAGCCCAAGCACGCCCGCCTCATCAGCAAGGACGCTTTTGTCGTGGCCAATCTCAATGTGGAGCAAATCGCGGACAAGGCGCAGAGCGGCAACGCCAAGAATGTGGCCGACAAACTCAAAAAAGAGGTGGAGAAAATGGACTTTTCGGCCGAGGCAAAGGCCAAATTGCTGAAGATTGTCGAAGATCCCGCTGAAGCAGGCGTGGACCTCCGCAAACCTCTCTTGTTCTTCGTGGAAGACCCCGAGAAATCAACCGGTGGCATGGTGGCCGCACTCCACGATGCTGACAAACTCACCGAACTGCTCAACGCCATGGCCAAAGAGGAAAATGTGGATCCCGTGAAGGAAACGGACGGCCTTTTCGTGCTTCGTCCCGGCGGTGAAAGGAGTGAAGTGGGCGTCGTCTATGACAAGGATATGCTGCTCATCTTGGGCGGTAACGACGCTGATATGGTGACTGAGGCCCAAAGGCGTTTCAAGGACGAAAAGGACGAGGGTATCCTGGCCCGCGCTGATTTCGAGGAATTTTGCAAGGCTAAGGGCGATGCACAGCTCCTCGTTTGGGGTGACTTGCTCAACAAGATTGAGGACCGCGACCTGGATGAGATGAAGCGCCTGATTCCCGCCAATGTGAATCCCGCTGACTATTCCTTGCTGCTGGACCTCAACTCCGAGAAGGGGGCCGTGGTGCTTTCGGCACAGACCCTTGCGCTCACCGATGCGGCCAAACAGTATGCAGAGGAGCAGGCCAAGATGGCCGGAAAAATCGACGCCGAATTGCTGAACTATGTGTCGGAAAAGGCGCTTTTCATGTTCGCTGCCAACCTCAAGGGCGAGGAAGTGGCCAAACAGCTGCTCCCGATTGTCAAGAAACAAGAGTATGCAAACGCTACACAGGTGAACCTCGTCGAGACGATCCTCAAGCATATCAATGGCAACGTTGTGGTAGCTTGCAATTCGGTCAGCGAGAAGACTCCTGAAGTGTGCGTGCTGGTCAAGGTGGACGACGAGAAGAAGGTGCAGGAAGCTGTGAAAACGCTCGGCGGTTCCATGCTGGAAGAAGTCGAACCCGGACAGTTCTCCGTGATGGGTATGTCCTACCTGGGCGTGAAAGACGGCATTCTCTACGTTTCTATGCCCCATCCCGTGCTCTCGATGGCAAAGCCTAAGCAGACCATCGACGAAGGCGCCATGAAGGGAAATTACTTCTACTGCGTATTGAATATGCAGGGATTGCTGCAGAATGAGTTTGTGAAGATGCAGATGGAGAGAGACCGGGACTTCCGGATGATGAAGCCGGCTCTTGAAAAGTGCAAGAGCCTGGAATTTGTGGGCGTTGAAGCTGGCAAGTGCGAACTTCGACTGAAGATGACCGACGAGAGCAAGAATCCTCTGGAAATCCTCGTTTCGATGATTTGACGGGAACGGGGCTTGTCCCGCATCCCCCCTGTTGTAGAATAGCGCTGCGACCCAAGGCTTCATTGCCGGGCGCACTCAGCACAATGCCCGGAGCCGAATAGCTCCGGGCATTCCCCAAATACACAATTTGTTCCCCATGAGAAATAATCCCCAGTGCCGCGGGGGAGGCTTCGCCGGTCTCGGCCTCGTTTTCAAACTGCTCTATCGCCACGTCAGTCCCGGACAGATGCTTGGCTTCTTCCTTGCCAACCTGCTCGGCCTGAGCATCGTGGTCTGTGGCTTCCAGTTCTGGCGCGACGTCAGTCCCTTGCTTTCGGCGGGAGACAGTTTCATGAAGAAGCAGGTGGCCGTGGTGACCCGCCGCGTGGGAGCCCTCCAGACTTTCGGCGTGCAGAAGGCCAACTTCTCGCCGCGCCAGATAGAGGACCTGCGCCGGCAGCCGTTCGCCACCGACGTGGCCCCCTTCGTGCCCGCCCGCTTCGAAGTGTACGCTTCCGTCCACGTGGGCGGAGGACTGGGCATGGGCACGGAGATGTTTCTCGAAGCCCTCCCCGATCCTTACGTCGATGCCGACCTCTCCCGCTGGCGCTACACCGAGGGAGTGGATTCCATTCCCGTCATTCTTCCCCGAAGCTACCTCAACCTCTACAATTTCGGTTTTGCACAGGCCCGCGGCTTGCCCACGCTCACCGAAGGCATGGTGGGCATGGTGGGCGTGGACTTCGTGCTGAGCGGAACGGCGGGGCAGTGGCGCATGAAAGGCCACGTGGTGGGTTTTTCCAATACGCTCAACACCATCCTTGTGCCGCTGTCGTTCATGACTTACGCCAACCAGCAGCTCTGTCCCGATGGCGAGGACAAGCCTTCGCGACTTGCCGTGCAACTGGCTTCGCCGGCCGACGAACGCTTTGCCCGCTACCTCGAGGAAAACGGGCTGGAGGCTGAGGCCGCTGCGGCCGACGGCGGCAAGGCGGCTTGGTTCCTGAATCTCACGGCGGGAATTGTGATGGGCGTGGGTATCGTGATTTGTGCCTTGGCCTTCTATGTGCTCCTGCTGAGCATCTTCCTTTTGCTGCAGAAACACACCGAACGCATCCGCACCCTTCTGCTCATCGGCTATACCCGCGCGCAGGTGGCCCTGCCCTTCCACGTCCTGAGCCTGGGCCTGCACACGCTTTCCCTGCTGCTCTCCCTGCTTGCGCTTCATCTGCTCCGCGGCTACTGGCTGCCCACACTGCAACAGCTCTATCCGCGCATGGAAGTGCCCTCGCTGCTTCCCGCGCTCCTGTTGCTCCTCCTGCTGTTTCTTTCCACAGCCCTTCTCAATCTTTTCGCTGTGAGGGCCAAGGTGAAGGCGTGAGCCGTGTTTGCCGCCCAGGCATTTCTCTTGCAGCTTTGTCAGTTTCTGTATGTGTGGAAAAATCACGGGAAATGCGGCGATGATTTTGCAGTTTCAGTTTTTCTTCGTAGTATTGCCTCCCTAACAACAAGAAATCAAGCGTTTTATGGAAGTGACCAACAAGTATATACGTTTCGACTGGGCTGTCAAGCGCATGTTGCGCGACAAGGCCAACTTTGCCGTGCTGGAGGGACTGATCACGGTCCTTACGGGTGAGAAGGTGAAGATTGTGGAACTGTTGGAGAGCGAGAGCAACCAGGAAACCGCTACCGACAAGTTCAACCGTGTAGACATCAAGGCGAAGAACGCCGAGGGGGAAATCCTCATTGTGGAAGTGCAGCTCACCCGCCAGCTGTATTTCCTGCATCGGATGCTCTATGGTGTGTCGAAGGCTATCACGGAACATATTGAAATCGGCCAGATGTATGACAAGGTGAAGAAGGTGTATTCCATCAACATCCTGTATTTCGACCTCGGAAAGGGCAGCGACTACCTCTACCATGGGCAAACGGTCTTCACCGGCGTGCACACCCACGACCAGCTTGAAGTGAACAGCAAGGAGGCTGAAGAACTCTGCATGCGCTACCCCCATGAAGTTTTCCCGGAGTACTACATCATACGTGTAAACGAGTTCAACAGCGTGGCCACGACACCGATAGAGGAATGGCTGGACTATCTGAAAAACAACCGCATCAAGGACGACACTTCCACCCCGGGCCTCAAGGAAGCCCGCCAGAAGTTGCTGTACATGACCATGAACGACAAGGAACGCCGGGCATACGAAGCCCATATTGACGACATCATGGTGCAGAACGACGTGCTGGAGACGGCAAAGAGAGAAGGCCGTGCAGAAGGTCGAGCAGAAGGCCGTGCAGAAGGTCGTGCTGAAGGTCGTGCAGAAGGTCGTGCAGAAGGCATCCTTTTAACAGCCAAGAACTTGAAGTCCATGGGTTTAAGTGTGGCAGATATATGCAAGGCTACAGGGCTGAGTGCTGAAGATATAGAGAAACTTTGAGTTGTCGAAGTGCTTCGCCTTTCATGTAAGGTGAGCCAAACAGCATGGTGAGCAAACGTGTTTGGTTGTACTCCCACATTCCATCCTTAAAATACAAATCCTCCGCGTGCCGAACAGATACGCGGAGGATTTAGTTTTTTGGTGGGTAAGCCTTGTGAAAAAGGCTTGGGCTTTAGTAGTCGGTGTGGTTCGGGTCGAAGTTTGTCCATCCCTTCAGCCAGTTGTCTGTGGGCGAGAATGCGCCGGCGTAGGAAACGGCCGTGAACCAGCTGTCGAGCGCCGTGAAGTCAGCACCCGTGCAGAGCGGGCTTGCCACCGTAGGCATGAAGTCCGCATTCAGGCCCGTGAAGCTGCCGGCGCCTGACAGGAGCAGTTCTTTGGCGCTGAGGGAATGGTTGCCCCAAGCATTGAAGAAGAGCGTGGAGCGCGAGGGGGTAGTGCCGTCGGCCTGTTCGTCTACATAGCTCTTGTTCGCATCGCTGCCCGTGATGTCCATGTCTGCAAACCACAATCCCTGCATCCTCATGGTGCCCGAAGCAGCCTGTGCGGGCGTATCGCCCTTCTCGCCGTCGATGATCAGGCCAATCGGCCAGCCGATGGCCACACTGTTGTAGCAGTTGAGGCGGCTGCCGCGGCGAATCTGCATGGCGCTTTGGTATTTGCCCAGGCCAGAGCCGTTGTTGGGGAAGTAATCGCCGGCGGTGATGAAGTCCGTGGTGTTCTGGAACTTTGCATCCACGGCCTGCGGGCCAATCAGCGTGATGTTGGAGAATACGGCCGAGGTGAAGGGCGCGGCGGTCGAACCGTTGGCATCGTTGTCGCTCTCAAAACCGTTGCTCTGGCTCTTGTCGGCAATCTGCGGGTGGCGCACCGAAAGGCCGAACTGCACGCGGCCCGAAAAACCGTTGTCGGTGTCGAAGTCATCGTCCCAACCGTTGAAAGCCACGAGGTGGCGGCAGTTTACCGTTCCGCCGAACCATTCGAAAGAGTCGTCGTTGGAATAGCTCACCTGCACGTGGTCGATGCGCGTGCCGCTGCCCACGCTACCCAGTGTAAGACCGTTGATTTCCTTGTCCGTCTCGAAGGGATAGCCCGCAAACTCAATGCGAACGTAAGAGAGCACACCGCTGTTGTCTGCTGCGTCCGTACCGCCGTGGTGCGAGCGCGGCCCGCCCTCAATCTGCTGGTCACCCGCGTTGTTCGGTGCCTTGCCGCAAAGGATGAGTCCGCCCCAGTCGCCGGGTTTGCGCTGGCCCTTGGCCTCGCCCGAAGTGAAGACGATGGGCTGCGAAGCGGAACCTTCGGCAAAGAGCTTGCCGCCGCGTTCCACAATCAGCGCACTCTTCGTCTGCTTGTCGCCGCGGATGACAGTACCCGGCTCAATGGTGAGCTCCGCGCCGGCGGCCACATAGACCCAGCCCTTCAGCGTGTAGGTACCCTTCTTCAGCGTTTGTTTGCCGGTGAAGACCAACTCCTTGTCGCCGTTGCCAATGGAGTTGTTGTCAAAGAGCAGGTTGTCGGTAGCGCGCAGGCCGCCGTCGGTGGTCCAGTGGCGTTCGGGAGGGGTGGTAACCGCGTTGTCGTCGGAGCAGGAAATGAGACAGAGAGGAAAACTGAGCGCCGCAGCTGCCACGAGCGGCAGCGACTTGAAGAAAATGGAACTTTTCATTGTTGAAATAATGAATAAAGAATAGAGTGTTTGTTGTCTGTTTGAATGACACTGCAAAGGTCGGGCTGCACGGTGACAAATCCGCTTCGCTTTAGTTACGCTCCCGTGAAACTTGCAGTGCTTAGAGGTTCCAGCTCACGCCGAGCGAGAAGGAGCGGCCGGGTCGGTAGCGGCGGGTCACTTCCTCCACTGTCTTGTGCGAACCGTCGGTCTGGGTGACCTCGTTGAACTGCTTGAACACAACGCGTTCAGCCAAGGCATCCTTGCAGCCCACCTTAAACGTGAACGCACCGAGCGTGTACGACACCGAAAGGTCCAGAACGTTGCGCGGCATCTCGTAGCTGTCCGGTATGTTCACCGTCTGGTCGCCCGTGGAGCCCAGGCTGCGGCCCACGCCGATGAGGCGCTTGCCGATGCGGTTGAAGAGCGCCGAGGCCGCCCAGCCCTTGTCGGCATAGAACAGGCCAAGGTTCAGGAGGTAGGGCGACTGCCCCTGCATGGGACGCGACTTCCAGCGCTGCGTTTCCGCAAAATTCACGCGGCTGTGGATGAGCGAACCGTTCGCGACCAGCGTCCATTGCGGCAAGCCGAGGAAGTCCATTCGCTTGCGGAGGTCAATTTCCACACCGTAGCTGTTTGCGCCGGCGGCGTTCTGGAAACTATAGACCAAGTCCGTGCCGCCCGCCACGGTGTAGGTCCATTCAATCGGGCTGTCGAAGTGCTTGTAGAAGGCCGCCACTGAAATCTGTTCGCCTTCCGAGGGGTAGAACTCATAGCGCAGGTCCAGGTTGTCCACGTGGCACGGCTTCAGGTCGGGGTTGCCCTGCACGGAACTTGCCAAGTCGAAATCGTAGTAGACACTCGCGCTCACCTCGCGGAACTCTGCACGGTTGATGGAGCGGCCGTAGCAGGCACGCAGCTGCTGGCGCGGCGTGAGCGAGTAGGTAAGGTTGAGCGATGGGAAGAAGCCATCGGCATCGTAGAAGTGGGAAAGCGGACTGCGCTCGTAGTCGCGCGTGTTGCTCACGAGTTCCATGCGGCTGCGCTCGTAGCGGATGCCGCCATACACCTTCAGTGCACCGAAGGGGAGGAGGGCAGAGGCGTATCCGCTGGCTGTGAGCTGGTTGCCGCTGTAGTCGTCGGTGAGGTGGGTGTCGTCGAGCAGGTAAAGGCCATCAGCGCCGAGGTATTCAGTACCCGAGAGCAGCGTGGCGATGTCCATGCGCTGGAAACCCTGCGGCAATCGGTTCTGCTGCGGGTCCCAGCCGTAGATAAAGCTGCGCGTCTGGTACTTCCGGCTGCGGTATTCGGCAAAGGCGCCGCCGAAGAGAGTGGGCTCGAACTTGCCCCCTTCCAGTTTCAGACGATAGTTCACGGAAGCCGAGCCGATGTGTTCGTCGAGTTGCGTGTACTCGCGGTTCACCTCGTTGCCCGTGGTCAGCTGGATGCCTTCGCCGAGCGCATCGTCCAGGGTGTAGCGGTGGCGGTCCGGCAGGCGGCGCCCCGCGTAGGCATAGCCCGCGTTCCAGTCCATCCGGCTCCGCTGCCACACGTATTTGCCCGTGAGCTGGGTGTTGTAGGTGGTGCGGCTGCTGAAGTAGTACTCTGCACCGCGCTCGTTGTCGCTCTGCGCGTTGATGCCCTCGCGGCTCGTGAAGCGCTCCTTGCCAATTTGGTTGAAAATGTTTTTCCACTCATAGCGCCCCTGTCCGTCCGAGGGAAGGAAGGTAAGGTTCAGCAAGGCCCCGAGGCGCACATCGTGGTTGTACTGGTCGTCAGTGCTCTGGCGGAGGTAGTTGCTGCGGTCGTGCGCCAAATCGTATGCCCCGAAGAGCGAATTCTCCATCTGCCGGTAAGTCTTGTAGGAGTTGGAATAGTTCAGAGCGGCCAGCACGGAGAGCAGACCGCCACCCCCGAGTTCACGGCTGCGGTTAAGGTCGAGCGAAAAGGAGGCATCGGCGGCAGGTTTCATTCTTTTCACACGCCAATCGTTGTCGAAACCGGCCGCTACGGGGTCGATGATGCCGTTTCCCAAGGTCGGTAGCGCCCCCTTGATGCCTCCGGGAAGTCCGCGGTTGGAGCCCGCGAAGCCCAGCCAGCTCACTCCGCCGCCCCGGCCGAAGTGGGCCGTGCGCCAGTGCGTCTGGTCGTTGGCCGAGGCCGAGAACGATAGGGTAGTGGTGTTCACGCCCGGCACCTCCTTCGTGTCGAGGAGAATGAAGCCGCCCGAGAAGTCGGCGGGGTACTCGGGGGCTGGCGACTTCACAATCTGGAGGTTGTCTATCTGGCTGCTGGGAATGATGTCGAAGCTGAAGGCGCGGCTGTCGGGCTCGGAACTGGGCACGGCGGCACCGTTGATCCACACATTGTTGTAGCGCTGCGAGAGACCGCGCACCATGACAAACTTTTGGTCGATGATGGAAATGCCGGGCACGCGGCGGATGACTTCGCCCGCATCTTTGTCCTGCGTGCGCCGGATTTGGGCGCCTGCAATGCCGCTCTGCACCACGAGGCTCTGCCGCTGTTGTGCCACGGCGGCCACTTCGGTGTTGCGCTTTTTGGTAACGGAAACGACGGCGGTGCCCAGGTTGCCTGTGGAGCTCTCCATATATATAAGGAGTAGGGTGTCGGTTTGTGCGGGGCGCACCGTGAGGCTCTGCTTCTGGTAGCCGAGCAGGTTTACGTTCAGTGTGTAGCTCCTTTGGCCAAGGCCGCTGAAGTGGAACAGACCTTCTGCATCGCTCACTGCCGAACGCCCCACTTGGGGGAGCGAGAGGGTGGCTCCCGTGAGGGTCTCGCCCGTTTCGCGGTCAATGACTTTTCCTTTTAGGTCAATGGCAGCCAGCGTGGCCGGCAGCAAGGCGAGCAACAGGAAGAGCCACGCCTTCAGGTGAATTGAAATCATAATGTGAAATAACTGTTTCTGGCTGCAAAGGACGGCGCTACATGTTACAGCCCTGTTGCATTTTTCTTAAAATACCTTCACACTGTTAGCAAGTCTGTGCAATATGCGTACTTGGCTGCTTGTTTTTTGCGCATTTTGTTTGGCCGTTCCGCGGGATTGATGGATATTTGCCGCGCAAACTTTTTTTAATAAACCAAATTAACGCTTATGCAAAACTATTACAAGAGATGGCTGATGGCGATGTGCATCGCGGTGCTGGGTGTGCCGGCCCTGTTTGCGCAGACTTCCCTGGTCATCACTCCGCAGAGCGCAGGCGACCCCGTCAGCATCAATATTGACGAGATTCGCACGCTCACGTTTACGACAGACGGCGTGGTGGTGAACAAAGCAGACGGCTCGACGTACAGTGCTGCCTTCGCAGACCTCAGTACGCTTACTTTCTACGATGCCCAGACCGCTATCCACCCTATCTTTACCGACAATGTAGCCCAGGGCACAATCGCCCTTTCGCGTAGCGGACAAGACCTGACCCTCTCGGGACTCGGCACAACGGCTCCTGTGCGTGCGGTAGTCTATGACGCGCTCGGACGACAAGTGACAAGTATCGCTGTCGCTGACGGACAGTCTTTCTCCGTAGCAGCCCTGCCCAAGGGTGTTTATCTCCTCAAGTTAAACCAGACAACCTTCAAATTCACTCGCTAATATGAAAAGATTTTATTCCTTCCTTATAGTCCTGGCGCTCACTCTGACGGCTGCTTGGGCACAGACAAATCCCAACCGCATCCTCGTGCACGAGGCATCGGGCAATGTGCAGGGTTTCCTCGTTGAACGTGTGGACAGCATGAGCTTCGCCAAAGTGGAAGGCCGCGTGGCCGCCGATGCAGAAGTCCTCGAGTTCGCCGCTGGCTCGCTGAGCGACACGCTGTGGATTTCCATCACCCGCACTCCCGACTGTGAGGCCTTTAAGCTGGCCTGCATCCCCGCCAACTATATGGGTCACTTCCCCACGGACGCTCTCCTCGCCGACTATATCAACCAGGTGGGCGAGAATTATTACTACGACGACTTCGACAAGGCCCAGCTTACGGGTATTGATCTCGCCGACGATGCTGACTATGTCTTCGCTACCGTGGGTTACGACCGCTACGGCATCGCTTGCGGTGTGGCGAAGTCAGAATTCCACACCCCGCGCCCCGCTGTGCTCGGTACGCCTCAGGTGGAATGCACCGTGGACGCTGTGGACCAAACGACCATCACCTTTAGCTTCAAGCCCAACGCAGACACGGGCGGCTATGCTTTCTGCATCTATCCCAAAGGCCAGGCTGAGTCCAACTTCAACTCTTGGGGCCCCATGTTCGGCTTTGCAACCATCGGCGACATGGTTCGCCTGTGGGGTCTCACTCAGACGGGCAACTACACCTATACTTATACGGACATGAACCCCGGTTCGGATTACGAACTCTACATCCAGCCTTGGGATGCCAACGGCAACAACGCTGACTACAGTGTAGTGAGTGTTTCTACGCAGAAGATGGGTGGCGAAGGCTTGGCCGAAATGACCATTAAGGTCGGTGAATTTGGTGGAAGCGCCGAATATGGCTACTACCAGGAGGTTACTTATACGCCCAACGACCAGGTTTCGCTCCATCGCGACATGGTGCTCGAGAAGAAGGCACTCGATTCGGGCCAGTGGACTGAGGATTCTGTCGCTAATTACCTCAAGGGAGACAACCCCTATGATCCCGAATGGAACCAGTACGGTGTGGATGTTGCGCGCTGGGGCGTTGACCCCGCTACGTCTTACGTAGCCTACTCCATCGCTCAGAACATCAACGGCGAATGGGGCCCCCTCGCTTCTGTAGAGTTCACCACTCCCGAAGCAGCACCCGCCGCAGCTCCCGCAGTGAAGGGTGTCGCTCCCAAGTTCCCGAAGCGCATCATGGTTGGCTCTGGCAGCATCAACAATGCTATGCCTAAGTTCACGACGCTTCCCTTGAAGAAAGGCATCCAGCTGACGAAGTAAACAACTCCGCCGATTGAAATTCCAGTCCCAGGGATTGAATTTTCAATCGGCGGCTTTGTTTTTTCAAAAGGCGGCTTGGAAAAGCCAGTCCCCGGCCTTGTGAAGCCAGCATCATCGACAGGCGGCACAGGGCCGGGGATTTTCCGGCTTTTCGCAGCCTTCAAGAGAACGGCCTTGGACACCAATAACCGCCCGCAAGGCACCACATTTTGCCAAGCGCGCCTTTCAAAACCGCCGCCTTACGAAGAAAAATGCAGGTTTTTTGAAAAAAATATCCATGAAAGGCTTGGCCGTTTCAAACCCTTGCCCTACTTTTGCACTCGCTAAACGGA
>CAMGGA010000036.1 GCA_946055515.1 uncultured Bacteroidales bacterium | reverse complement strand
GCATAATCCAAGCAAGCTTGGCTTCTGCTCTCACTTGCACGAAAGTTCGTTGAGCATTATAGCGGGCGCTTCCCAATGGCTCGAAAAGCGCCCGTAGTTCGTTTTCAACAGACGTTTTCTCGCCATGGCAAAGCTCAAACAAGTTTGGCTTTGCTCATTTGGCTGAACGAAAACGTTCTATTTTACCGGCCATGCGGCCCTCGCTTCCTGCCTACAGATTGACCTGCGCCTCCGTGATGAGCCTGCGCACGGCATCGGGACGGTCGTTCGGGCAGATGAGCAGCGCGTTACCCTCGAGCGAAACGAGGTAGCCGTCGAGCCCGGCCACCACGGCCTTCATGCCCTCGGGCAGGCGCACGGTACAGTTCTGCGCACCGCTGAAGAGCACCCGGGCCTTTCCGCTGAGCGCGTTGCCGTCGGCGTCCTGCTGCATCACCTCGTGGAGTTCGGGCCAGCAGCCGATGTCGGCCCAGCCGAAGTCACAGACTTCCACAGCCACGTTCGGGCAGGTTTCGAGAATGAAGAGGTCGAGCTGGTGAGGCACATTGTCCGTGAAGCAGGCACGCACGTAAGCCATTTCCTCGGCGATGGTCACCATCTGGCGTGCCACGGTTTCCACGGGCAGGTCCTGCCGTCCGGCCGCCTTGGAGAGGCGCGTACCCATGGTGCTTCCCTTCCAGAGGAAGATACCCGTGTTCCAGAGAAATTCGCCGCTGGCCAGGAACATCTTGGCATAGTCGAGTTCGGGCTTTTCGCTGAACGACTGCACGCTGTAGAAATTCTTGCGGTCCATATCCTGGCCCATCTGGATGTAGCCGTAGGCCGTGTTGGGCAGGGTCGGTTTCACGCCCATGGCGAGAAACTCGTCGTGCGTTTCCACGTAATTCAGGCCCTCCAGGATTTGCTCCTGGAAGCGCGTCTCGTCTTGCACGAGTTGGTCGGCAGGCGTCACCACCACGCAGGCGGCGGGGTCGGCGAGCACGGCGTGCCACGTACACCAGATGGCAGCGGGTGCCGTGTTCAGCTGCACAGGTTCGGAGAGGATATTCCCTTCGGGGAGGTCGGGCACTTGCTCGCGCACGAAAGGCACGTATTCCTCGAAGGTGGAGATAAAGATATGGTCGAGCTCGATGAACTTCTGGTAGCGGCTCACGGTCTGCTGCAACAGTGATTGCCCCGTGCCGAAGAAATCGAGAAACTGTTTGGGCATCTGTTTGGTGCTGGCGGGCCACAAGCGTCGCCCGGCTCCTCCAGCCAAAATAATGCAGTAATATTTTTTGTTTGTTTTCATGGAACAACGGGATATGAGGGTTATACTATGCCCCGCCGCCGCAGGGAAGGCGAAGCGTACGGGGAATGAGCTCACACAACCGTCCCCGCGCATGGTGGGCATGGAGAGCACGGAGGAAGTGCTCCCGGCCCTGCCTGGGCAGCGATTGCGAGGCTAAGATAGGTATTTTTGGGCGTGCGTGTTCATCTTCGAGGGATAAAAAAAGAAAAAACAGGCAAGAATGGACATTTTGTAGGAGAAGCCTGCTTACTTTTGCGGCGAAAGAACCGTTTTACGTACCTTCACCATGAAAAGAATATCCCTTTCCACCACCTACGACAATGTGCCGCTCCGCGGCGAAATAGAAGTTCTTCAAGGCGGCGTCTGCGTGCGGATGGAAGCACCCTACGCAGGCCTCACCCTTCGCCGCATGATGCGCACGTCCCCGCTCCAGGCCGAGGCGCAGTGCCAGCTCATGGGCCGCACGCTCCTCGAGCAGCTCTATGTGGAGGCGAAGGACATTGTAGACCACCGCGCGGCCTACGAAAAGGTGGCCAAGGTGGCCGTGCGCGAACAGGCGCTGTGGCAGCAGGAGACGGACAAGCTCATGAAGCAGCAGCAAGCACTCCAGGCTGCAAACAGCCGGGGCGAAGTGAACACAGAGGATTTCATTGCACGGCAAACGGCACTCAACGCGGAAGTCGTTTCCATCAAGCAGGCATTCGCCCGCACTGTGTCGGAAGCCTGCACGGCGGCAGGGGTCCAGGCCGTAGACCCGCAGTTATTGATAGAGGTGATTGCGCTGCAAGGCGCGGAATGACATCCTTTGGGTCACGACAAGTGTGAATACGCAAAAGGGGGCAACTTTTTATGTTTAAAGTTGCCCCCTTTTGCAGGTGTTTGCATCAATGCAGACATATCGACTTCGGCATGACTGGCATGGCTCCCGGCTGCGTACACACGTAGGCCGAGGCTGTCACGGCACGTCGATGGGCTTCACCCACGGGCTGTCCGTCCAGGTATTGCGTCACGTAGCAGGCTGCAAACGCATCGCCGGCGCCCACCGTATCGGCCACTTCCACACGCGGTGTCGGTTGGAAACTCGTTTCCGTCTCCGTGAAAACATAACTGCCCTCCACTCCACACGTCAAGATTACCGTGTGTAATTTGGGCCAGCGTCGCAGCAGTTCGCGGCACTGTGCCTCCATATCTCCCTGCAATTGGAACAGGCGGGCCATTACTTCAATCTCCTCATCGTTAAGCTTGAGCATAGTGGCCCGACCGAGCCCCTGTTCAATCACAGTCACGTCGTAGTAATGCTGCCTCAAGTTAATGTCGAACACGCACTCCGAACCTTCGGCCATCGTGTCCAAAAAGCGGAATATCGTACGGCGACTCTCGTCCGACCGGCAGGCGAGCGTACCGAAGCATGCCGCCCGCGCCTCTTTTGCCAAATCTTCCATCTCGGCAGTCCAGGGAATATGGTCCCAAGCCACATCTTCCGAAATAAGGTAAGCTGGCACGCCTTTGTCGTCGAGCGTGATCTGTACCGTCCCCGTGGGATAAGCTGTGCGGGGCATGCAGCGCTCCAGCCCTTTGCTCTTTACGATTTGGAGCACTTCGTCGCCCAGAGAGTCATTGCCGATGGCAGAGACCGCCACTCCCCTGTAGCCATATTGAGTAGCCTGGTAGGCGAAATTGGCGGGAGCTCCGCCGAACTGGCGGCCTTGGGGAAGACAGTCCCACAATGCTTCGCCCAAGCCTATGATAGTGTTGTTCATGATGCAATAGAATATTTTAAAAGATTGTTGCTGTGGGTTGGGGCAGAAGGAAGTCTGCCCCAACAAATGAAATTCAGAACCGTGCTACTATGGCACCAATCTGCATGAAAGCCCGGTTTTCGACGGGGTTGAACACCATGCCCACGTACACTGGCAGCGTGTAGCTGTCCGTGATAGCCACTTGTCGTTGGGCATGCAGTTCGCAGTGTACCACTCCTGCCTTGTGGGAATAGAAAGTGGAGGCATCGCCGGCATGGTCCGCCAGCGTGAAGGCACCACCCACCCCGATGTCGAACTGCCAGGCGGCATCGCGATACAGCGTGTAGCCGGCACTGACATAAGTCGAATAGCGGTTGGCCGAATTGTCCGCCCAGCGGTCACGCCCAAAGAGAATGGTCGACCAGCTCAGAGTCAGAGGCAGACTGGGCACGATATGGGACACGTCGTAGGTGAGGATGCAATCGAGAAAGCGCCCCGTGGTGTGCGCCGAATAGTTGAAAAACTCCCGGTTGTTGTAGTCTGCTCCTGGCGAGAAGTTGTAGATGTCCCAAAGCGACAGCTTCAGTCCGCCAAGCCTCACCTCGCCGAAGAAGTTAAACTCCTTGTAATTGCCCGAAGTGTTGGTGCCACCCCAAACCCCGGCTTTGACGTGGCGTTTCTTGTCGTGCAGTGCCAGGTCAGTGCACAGGACCAGTCCGTCGCTCACTTCAATGCCGCGCCACAGGTGGTTATTGGCCACATCCAGACTGAAATCCACACAGTCGCTTGCTCGGTTGGCCGGTTGTCTGTCTTGGGCGATGGCAGAACAAGTCATCATCGAGAGAACGGCACAGAGCAACCAACTGCAATATGTGTCAAACCATGTTTTCATGCTGCGTGTGGCTTTACATCTCCAAATCAACAATCACCTTCATGGTGGAAGTACGGTTCTCGTCGATAAACCGGTAAGCCTCGTCGTACTGTTCAAGTGCGAAGCGGTTGCTGATGAGCGGTTCGAGCTGGACGATGCCACGGCTAACGAAATCCACGGCTGTCTGGTAATCTTCGTGGCGGTACATCATAGTTCCGATGAGGCGCAACTCGTGTTCGCCCAGATGGAACATACTCAGAGCAGGGTCTTTGGCAAAAACAGCCACCACTACGATGTCGCTGCCTTTTTCGATGGTTTCCATCAGCGAGCGTATGCTCGTTTCCACGCCGGCCACTTCAAAGCCCACTTGGTAACCTTCCTCGCCGAACACTTCCTTCACCACCTCTTTCAAAGGAGTCTGTGCTACGTTGGCCGTCAGTTCAATGCCACATTCACGGGCCTTCTGCAAGCGCAGGTCGCTCACGTCGGTGATGAGCACTTTCCGCGCGCCGCGTGCCCGGCAGAACTGTGCCACCATATTACCGATGGCGCCGGCTCCGCTGACGACCACGTTTTTCCCTGCCACATCGGTGCGGTTGGTGGCATGGGCGCCTACGGCAGCCGGTTCTATCATGGCACCATGGTCAAGGCTCATGCCTTCGGGCAACACCACTACGCGGTCGTCGGTGGTGACGAAATAGTCTTGCGCCACCCCGTTGGCCTGGAACGCTTCCACCCGCAGGTGTTCACACACGTTGTATTGTCCGCGGCGGCAAGGACCGCATTGGCCACACACCAACTGCGGGCGTGCCGTGATGGCATCGCCGGGCTTGCACACCGTCACTTCGCTGCCCACGGCCACTACCACGGCCGAGTACTCGTGGCCTTGTACCACGGGATAGAATGTCGCTGGGTGCAACCCATGGTAAGAATGTATCTCGCTGCCGCAAATGCCGATTCGCTTCACGTTGATCAGCACTTGGTGGGCTTGCAGGCTGCTCTTTTCGGGAGCCTCCACGGTTTTCAACTCAATATGTTTCGGGGATACTAAAACTGCTTGTCGCATGATGTATAAGATTTATTAGGTTTGTTATGGATATTGTTTCAAATACTATTGGAGAATCCATCAGGACTTGCGCTCACGCAGTGCCTTGACGATGCCGTTATACGTCCGCTTGTCGAGCTTATAGAAGAGCATCACGAACGCGGTGACTATCCACAGGATGCCAGGCACTGTGCTGAAGCCATGATGTATTACCTGCCGCACCGTTTCACTCTGTGCCACATTGGGCACATAGCCTGCCCAGCCCATGAACAGTGCCAGCAACGAGGTGCCGAGAGCCATGCCGATTTTGTTGGCCAGGGAGATGAAAGCATACTGGAAGCCGTCGTTGCGTATGCCCGTTTTCCATTCGCCATACTCCACACAGTCGGGAATGATGGCGTAGATGGCAGTGTTGAAGCCCGAGAAGAAGAATTGAGCCAAGGCGGCGAGCACGTAAAACGGCACGGGCGACTGGGTGGGCGAGAAGAAGTAGAGCAGCACCATGCTGATACCCATCAACACACTGAACACGGCGGCAGCCCACCCTTTGTTCTGCGTCCACTTGAACACAAGCGGGAACAGTGCGGCGCCCACGATAGACGGTACAATGATCACGAGCGAGAAGAACGCAAAGAGGTTCTCGTCTCCCTCGACGTATTTGAAATAATAGATAAGGTCGGCATTGCGGCCATACAGAATGAAGCCGAAGAGCAACTGTCCCACAACGGCCATCAGGAAAGGCTTGTTGTGCAACACGGCGCGCAGCTGCTGTTTCAGGGGAATGCGTTGCCGACTCACGCTCACGGTCACCGTTTCCCGAGTCTTGAAGAAGCAGAACCAGTGGCAGAGTGTGAAGATGAGTCCGTAGAGTGCAGCCACGCATACAAATCCTTGGGCACTGCTGAGTGTGCCGTCGCCGCAATACTTTACCAGCGGGACCGTGATGATGTTGATTATGCCAATGGCAATCATGGCTGCCACCGAACGGCTGGTGTTGATTTGGGCACGTTCGTCCATGTCTTGCGTCATGGCGCCGCAAAGGGTGCCGTAGGGAAGGTTCACACAGGTGTAGCCCAACACCAGGAGGCCGTAGGTGAGGCTCATGTAGACAATTTTGGCTGTCTGGCCCATGTCGCTATGTGCCCAGAAGCAGAGCACCAGCATAATGGCCGTGATGGGTGCGCCGAACAACAGCCAAGGACGGTAACGCCCCCAATGCGAACGGGTGCGGTCGCTCAGACTGCCGATGATGGGGTCGTTGATGGCATCCCAAAAGCGGGATATGAGCATCAGGGTGGCAACCGCTCCCATGCCTATACCGAACACATCGGTATAGAATATCATGAGAAAAGCCACAACAAACGACCAACTGAAATTACAGCCTACATCGCCGAAACCGTAGGCGATTTTGCTGATAAGAGGAACTTTGCCCTCGGTGACTGCTGAATTGTTTTGTTTCATGGGGGAAAAGAAATAAGGTTTGGATTGAACTATGCATCGCGCGTCTGAACGCAACGGCATTCAGCGGAAGTTGCAATGGCCTTTTGGCAGTAGGTTTGCCGCTGTTTGCAGTGCAAATGTAGATGCAGAAGGAAGTGAAGAGAAAATAATTTTGTACAATATTTTTTGCAACCGTTCCCGCAACCGTTCCCATTTTCCGCAACCGTTCCCACACTTTTTCCAATATTTTCCCCAAATTTGCCCCAGCAGTCATCCCCTTGGGGCTCAAATCCCCCGCAGACGCTGTCCGGGCACACCTGATGTCTGACTGCATTCCTTATATCTATGCTTCTTTCACCATGAAATACGTAACAATCATGGACATCGCCCACGCATTGGGCGTGTCGAAAAGCACCGTTTCGCGTGCCCTGGCCGGTGATGTGCAGAACGTCAAGCCCGAAACGATGGAACTGATCTGTGAAACGGCGCGCCGCATGGGTTACAGGCGCAACGAAGCCGCGGTAAATTTGCGACGCCAGCATTCCAAGACCATCGGCATTGTCATCCCCGAAGTGGTCACCTCTTTCTTTATGAACTTCATCCAGTTTGCGCAGCACGATTTGCGGCAGAAAGGCTATCGCACCATCATTGCCGTGTCCAACGAAGACATCACGCAGGAAAGGGAATGCCTCGACATGCTGGTGCAGTGCCGAGTCGACGGCATACTGATGAGTGTCTGCCACCGAGCGGCCAATGCGTCCTTGTATCAAGACCTCATGTCGCGGGGAATTCCCATGGTGTTTTTCGACCGCAGAGTGGATGGGGTAGAAGCGTCGCAGGTACACATTGACGACGCGTCGGCATCGGTGTACATGGTGGAAAAGCTCATTCGGAGCGGATGCCGCAAGATTGTACACCTGCTTGGCCCCGAACACATCGGCAATGCCACCGACCGGCTGCATGGGTATCGCGAAGTGTTGGAGAAATTCAAACTGCCCTACAATCCGCAGTATGTGGTATCCGGCGGACTGAGTGCCGAGGAAGGGGCACAGGCCATGGAACGCTTCGTACGGTCGGGACTGGAGTTCGATGCAGTGTTCGGGTTTACGGAAACGGCTGTGCTGGGAGCCAAAAGTGTGTTGCAGAAAATGCACTACCGCATTCCGGAAGACGTGTCGCTTTGCTGCATTTCGGGCACAGCACTCTGCACCCTGGTTCATCCCACACTTTCTGCCGTGGAGCAGCCCACAGCCGAGATGGCAGACACTGCCTGCCGGCTGCTGTTGGAGCAGATGGAACGCCCCGTACACTTCAAGCCCCAAACGGTGGTACTCAGCGGCGAAGTGGTCTTGCGGGAATCGACAAAGGCTGTGTGACAGCGGAGAGCCCCAAATTACGTCTTCTGTCTGCAATTCGACCATCCGACAGCCAACCTTTTCGCTTGCGGTCGCGATGACGTATAAGTTTATGAGGCTATAAAGCGACGGGAACAAAAGGCGTTCCAAAAGTCACTTTATAGCCTCATCATTTCTTTCAGTCAGGAGTCAGCGGCCCGCCGGCTATTGACGCGCCATGCGGAAGCTCACGCCCACCCGCACCAAGCAGCGCGGCTGCGGCACATTGGCCAGGTCGAAGTAGCGGTGGCCAGTGAGGTTCGTGATGTCGGCAAAGAGGGTATAGCGCGGCGCGGTCCAGTCCAGGCGCAGGTCGAGCAGGGCATGCGTGCCGTAGGGTCGGGCCTCAGCCGTGGCCTGGTGGTTGCGGTACACGAGGTAACTCCCCTCGCGCTCCTGCACGCGCAAGGTCCACTCGGCCTCTAAGCGCGCAGCCACACGGTGGCGCAAGCGGGCCACGAACTTGTGGCGCAGGTATTCCATGGCATAGTTCGACTTGAAATAGGGTTCACCCGCACGGCGGTGCTGCCCGATCCAGGCGTACGAGAGCGTGAGGCGCTCGAGCGGTTGGCGCTTTCCGAGCAAATGCTGCAGGCGGAAGTCGGCATCGGCACCCGCGCCGTAGATGTCGAGCGAAAAACTCGTGGCGTGGTAAATGTCGTCGGCCGAGCGCATCACCCAGTCGATCATGTTTTCCCCGCGCTTGTAGTGCGCCTTCAGGCGGAGCGTAAGGGCGGGATGGACGAAATCCGCGCCGAGGCGGAAGGCGGAACACGCTTCGGGATGCAACCCCACGTTGCCCTCCTGCGTCGGACTCTTGTACCACACGTCCGTAAAACTGGGCAATCGGAGGGAGCGTTCAAACGAAGCGTAGATTTTCCACTCCCTGCTGGGTCTGTAGCTGAGGTCTACACCCGGGTAGAGGCGGAACTTCGCGTCTATGGCGTTGTTGCGTTCGGCCATCACGCCAGCCGAGAGAGTGAAATGCTGCCAAACGAGGTTGTGTTCGAGGAAATAAGAGAGATTGGTGCGATCGTCGCGGCGCGTGTAGAAGCGTCCCTCTTCGCCGCCGATTTCGATGCGCTGGTCCTCGGCAAGTTCACGGCCGAGGTTGGTCGAGTAGATGACTTCCTCGCGCAGTTCAGCCCCGAAGGCCGTGCGGCCCAACGCCCAGTCGGTGTAGGCATTCAGTGCAGCCGTAAACACGTCGCCGCGGTGGAAGTTCTCCCCCTTCTCCGAGTCCTTGATGAGTTGGAAATGGTCGAGGCTGCGCACCCAGGAAAGTTGCGGGGCCAGATGGATGCGGCCCTTGCTTTCGGCGCGTGCCGAGAGCAGGAAGCGCCGCGTGGCCTCCCACTGGTTGGGATAAGCTGCGGAGTAAAACGTGTTGGCGCCGAAGTCCTGTATCGTAGTACCCGCCTGCAGGTGAAAGTCGAAATCAGCCGCATTGTAGCCCAGCTGCGCAAAAGCCTTACCGCCCTTGAACGCACTGTTGTCGGTGGCGCCGTTGCTGCGCTGGAAGCTGCCGCTCACCGAGGTCTGCCACTGCGGCGCCAGGTTCCAGGCCGTGCGGGCCTCCGCGCGGAACAGTCCGTAGGAGCCACCTTCCACCTGCGTCTCCAGGGGCGAAGCGTCGCGCTGTCGGGTCACCACGTTGATGGCCCCGCTGAAGGCCTGACTGCCCATGACGCGCGATGCGGCGCCTTCGAGAATTTCGACGCGCTCAATGTCGGCAAGATTGACGGGAAAGTCTGCTGCATTGTGCCCCGTTTGGGGATTAACAAGGGGAACGCCGTTGAGCAGCAGGGTGATTTGGTCGTGCGTTCCGCCGTCGATGCTGATGTCCGTCTGTACACCAAACCCTCCGCGTTGTCGGACATCAGTAGCCGCAGAGAGTTTAAGAAGGTCGTTGATGGAGGTAATGCCAGCCGCCTCCAGGTCGGCTCGGGTGAAGGTTGTTACTTGCCTGGCAGCCACATTGGCAGCGAGCGGGGCGCGTGTAGCGGCCACGGCGGCTTCGCCGAGCAGGAGCGTGTCAGCCGGCGTTTCAGCTTCGCGTTCCTCTGCTTCCACAGGAATCAGGAGCAGCGGTGCAGCAGCCTGCAGGCGGGGTGCGGCACAGGCGAGGGTACACACGCCGAGCACGCCGATGCGCACTTCGCGGCCGAGACAACTGAAGAGGCTCCAACCCTTTCGGCTGAACTGGCGGAAAGTAATGGGCTTCCGCAGAACTTGTTGTTTGTACATAAAGTTTGGTATTAAGTGAATAAAATGAACCAATTCATTGGTTCTTGAAGAATATACATAGCAAGGTTGAGCGGAGGATTTCATGGATAGTTACATGCTATCCACTTCATTGCTATTTGCTATACAAAGTCATCTGGAAGTAACGTTATAACCTCCGAAACTTAAATTACCTAATCATTTAAGGCTACAAATGTATATAAAATCCGCGAGCTTCTGCACCAGCAGAATAAAAATCTGCTATCCTTGTGCACGTCAAGGCCTGCAAGGCCTGCACGTTCGATTTTTGTTCACATACAAAATTGATTATTCGTCTCCAATATAGTAAAATTGTGACTAAGAGCACGCAAGGAGGGAACAAGAAATGATTCGCAGACCTTTTTTCCTGTTTTCAGCGTTGGGACACCCAATTTTTTTTGGTGAAGGAATCGACTGGATAAAGCGGAAGAGTTGCTCAGTGTCGGCAACGTCCGACATGCGCAATTTGCCGTCTGAGGCACGAAGTTTCAACCCGTGACAATTTGTCACGATTTCATTACCTTCGTTTTCAGCAGACGTTTTCTCGCCATAGCAAAGCTCAAACAAGTTTGGCTTTGTTCATTTGGCCTAACGAAATCATTGGTTTTTTGAGCCTCTGTTTCAGCTTTATCCAATAAACACTGGCATCTTTGCTTTCAGTCAGCACACCGCACACATCCACGATGGAGAAATACTATTTTTTTTCCTTGTCGTCCCATACGGTGCGCACGTACACTATTTGGGTTGTGTGCCTTTTTTCGTTTTATACATATAGGATATGGGACAGTCTTTAGCGTTTTGCTTGGCTATGAGGCGCGGGGCTGGAGGCCCCCAAAAGGCCATAGTCGGAACCTCCACACTAAATAAGCCCTGAATGGGCAACAGACTGACAAGGTTGCAGTATACTGTCGCCCCTTCAGGGCTTATCTGATGTAGTAGGTCTAACCAAGACGTACCCGAAGAGAGGATCTTACAGAGAGTAAATCGTGCAAGAGAGGAGTACGCCCGAAAACCTCATCCGTTGCTTGAAGCCACCTGGGCTTGCAAGCTTCTGGCATGCTTTTCGCGTTACTTCACAACCACCTTGCGGCTTTCAGAGCCAGCCAAGGTGCGTACGTGGAAGAGGTACACACCGGGGGAGAGGGTCGTGAGGTCCACCACCTGTTCCTGGCCGCGGCGGGGCTGGTCGATGTGGCGGTTGTAGACAACCTGACCATTCATCGAAACCACTTGCACATCAGCGAAGCTTTCATCGTTGTTGAAGAGCACCTTCCAATTGTCGGCCGACTTCATGAACGATACGGGGTGTTCCGTACCCATCGTCTGGTTGATACCCGACTGGTTAGCCATTTCGAGCGCCATCTTCAGACCTTCGTAGGCATCGATCTTGCCGTAGCCCGACTTCCGGTTCCAGCCCGTATCGTCGGCGTCACCCGTATTCTTGTCGCGGCGCGAGGTCTTCTGGAGAATCTTCATCACGTCCTCGTAGGTCAGTTTCGGGTTGGCTTCGAGCCAGAGGGCCAGAATACCCGTCACGGCCGGCGAAGCCATCGACGTACCGTTCATCATGCCGTAGTAGAAGCTCTTGCCGTTGCTCGAAACGGAAGCCACGCGGTAGTAGGAATAGTCGTTGGCGTAGGTGGAGTTCTTGGAGAATGCAGAGATGATGCCGCCGCCAGGGGCACACACGGCGGGCTTCACGAAGTCGCCGAGGAAGGGGCCCGAGCTGGTGAAGTTGCTCATTGCACCCGTCGAACCGGCACCGCAGCCGTAGGTCGAACCGTTCATGTTCGTGAACTGCGAGCGGACGTTGTAGGAACCGACAGCCACACACTTGCCGATGGAGGCTGCGCCCTCACCCACCGTGTACTGGTCGTCGCCCGACTTTGCGCTGTAGGGCGTGGCGCTGCTGGCAAATTCGGCCGGATACTGTTCAGGCGTGGTCCAGGCGTGGAAGGCCGTACCCTCTTCGCCCGTCACCTCGAAGAAGAAGCTGCACGTGGAGATGTTGCTGATGCCCAGGTTCGAAACGAGCTGCGTGAGATAGCCCTGCACGGTGAAGTACTGGCGCTGGCTGTTCGCGTCGATACCCTTGAAGACGTAGCAGTAGGCATTGTTCATCTGGGCCGTGGTCGGTTCGTAGCGCGTGCCGCCCGAATAGATGATGAACTTGATGTCGAGGTGTTCCACTCCGTCATTGGCATCGCTCCAGAGAGAGGCGTAGATAACCTTGTTGTCGTTGCCCGAGAGCGGTTTCCACTTGAGGTAAACGGGTTCGTCGGCGCTTTCGATGACGCGGCGTGCGTGCATCTTCGTGCCGCCTTCGTTACCCAAGGCAGCCACCATGAGGCCGCCTTCGCCGCAGAGGGCGCTCATGCCCTGGTCGTAGTCGGTCGAACCGTCGTGGGGACCGATGTAGCCGCCGAAACTCATGTTGATGACCCAAGGCTGGTCGTTGGCCTCGGCGTAGGTCTTGATGGCCTTGGCCTGCTTCAGCACCGCGTTGTCCTGGAAGGTTGAGGAAATCAGGATGAGGTCAGCCTCGGGAGCCATGCCATAGTAGGGGTTGGTCTTTACCTGACTGCCCGCAGCGATATTGGCTACGTGGGTAGCGTGGCCCACGTCATCGAGCTTGTCGGTCGAGGGGCGCTTGCTCGTGAGCGTGCCCGACGAAGTGCTGGCACCGTAGCGCACCACACGGTCGCCAAAGGCGGGATGGTCGTATTCGAAGCCCTGATCAATGATGCCGACCACGACGCCCTTGCCCTTGAAGGGCGTTTCGAGGCCCTCGCCCGTCTGCACCTGCTCAGCGCCCGTTTCCTTGCGTGCCTCGTCCATCAGGGGATGGAAGCGGCGGGTGGCATTGACAAAGCGCACGTCGCTGCGCTCAGTGAGCGTGGGGATAAACTTCGCGGGGATATTGACCGTGATGATTTCGGGGGTAATCACCTCGGCCTCGTAACCGGCTTCCTGCACATATTGTGCCACGGCTTCGGCGTTGGTTACCCTCACGATGGCATCGACCGAAACGTCGGGACGGAGGGTCTTCACCGTAGCACCCTCGAGGCGTACCACTGACTGGCCAGCAATCAAGGCATCAAACTCGCCGCTCCACTTGCGCGGGGCATCGGTTTGCTGAGCGCTCAAGGGAGCAGCCATGAGCAGGGCGGCGCCTGCAATGAGTAGTTTCTTTTTCATAATCAACAGATGTGATTTAGCATCTATGCACGTTTCCGCCGGACCCGCGAACCGAGCGAAGTGGCTCACTCGGGTACGTCGGGAAACGCACTATTGAATTGAGTATTCCTATAAAATTCAAATTATGCGTAAAGCGCGGCAAAGGTAAAAGTTATTCTCTAACAATGAAATAGCTTTTTGGAAAATATCTATCCTTTTGACGTTAAATAACAAAAGGGAGAGGCCGTTCTGCCCCGAGGTCCAGACAAGCCCCAAATTTCCTTTTCCACGGAACACACTGAACACACAGATTTAATCCGTGTGCCTCTGTGTCCTCCGTGGAAAATTCCTTGTCCACGGAACACACCGAACACACAGATAATTCCGTGTACCTCTGTGTCCCCCGTGGAAAATTCCTTGTCCACGGAACACAAGGAACACACAGATTTAATCCGTGTTCTTCTGTGTCTTTCGTGGAAAATTCCTTGTCCACGGAACACACGGAACACACAGATTTAATCCGTGTCCCTCTGTGTCCTCCGTGGAAAATTCCTTGTCCACGGAACACACTGAACACACAGATTTAATCCGTGTTCTTCTGTGTCTTTCGTGGAAAATTCCTTGTCCACGGAACACACGGAACACACAGATTTAATCCGTGTCCCTCTGTGTCCTCCGTGGAAAATTCCTTGTCCACGGAACACACTGAACACACAAATTTAATCCGCGAAGTCTGTGTAATCCGTGGAACATTGTTTGAGCTCTGTGATTGATTAGCCTCAGCCCGTAATGCGTTTCTGTATATAAAATATGCTGCACCTCAACCATTTGCACTATATTTGCGCACACACCACGAACCGTGGGCAGCATTGCACTACACCGCACCGTGCTGCCCGAAGCCGCAAAGCCCAACCTCACAAAAAATAAGGATACATGGAAAAAGGAAAACGCATTAGTAACGCAGTGAAGGAAGTCCTCAAGCGCATCGCCCAGGACAACGAGATTCCTTTCCACAACGAAGACAGTGCCCCTCCCCAGGACATTGACAGGCTCATGGGAGAACCAGCTCCGCGCGCCAACTACGATTTTGCCCTACACATTGCCGGTGCCCTGTTGTCGCAGACCGACGGGAACTTCGTCTATTCCCCGGCCAGTCTGTGCCGTATGCTCCAAATGCTCCAAGAGGGTATGGACAGAAAGAGCGCCATCTATAAAAAGGTCAGAAAACTCATTGCCGACTTCCACAGCGACATGGAATACTTGGACGAAGACGGTTTCACGCTGGCACACGGATCAAGCATCTGGCACAATCAAACCCTTGGCGAAATCAACGAGGATTTCCTGGACACGCTTGAAGAGGAGTACGACGCAGAGGTCCACCCGGCAGACTTCTCGCTGCCGTACTTGACAAAGCGCCTGATAGACGAGTGGGCATCAGACAATACGAACGGAAAGATCCAGTCGCTCGACGTGGAAATCCGCCCGACCGCACAGCTGCTTGCACTGGATGCCATCTATCTGAAAGGGAAATGGATGCTTCCGTTTGCCCCCTACGATACGGAAACAGCCACGTTCTTCAATGCCGACGGCTCGGAGTCGGAAATTGACATGATGTACCAGAACTTCGAAGAGGCCGAATACAGCGAGACCGCCGGCTACCAGCTCATCCAGCTGCCCTACCAGAACGCGGCGTACCGCATGGTCTTGGTGCTGCCCCATAAGGGAAAACCCATCGAATGGATCATGGCAACCGACTGGATTGCGTCCGACACCTACACTTGCGAAGTGAACCTGTTCCTGCCGCGCTTCAAATTTGACAACACGCTACCGATGAAGGAGGTGCTGACAGCGATGGGACTTGGAGCCATGTTTGAAAAGGAGGATAGCTTTCCCCGCATCACCGACCTGCCAGCGCATATCAGCCAAATCAAGCAACAATGCATGATCGAAGTAACGGAAGACGGCACCGAAGCCGCCGCCGTGACCATTGCAGAATGCGAAGTGGGCTGCGCGATGCCGATCGACGAACCGCAGCCGCGGACAATGAGGATTGACCGGCCCTTTGCCTTTGCCATCTTGGGCCGATACGACGAACTGCTCTTTATGGGTGTCGTAAAGGATATGGGCCAGGCCTGATTTTGGGCGTTTCCGCCCATTCCGCCCGCTATACGTATTTAAGACCTCAGAAAATGTTTCAATCCTTCAGCACACGCTTGATTTCGGCTGAATATCAACGCGAAAGTGGCTGAAGGATTTGTTTTTACAATCCGTCAGCGCCGTCCCGCCTGGCTGGAGTCAGCCGCACCACGGCGTAACGGTTGCCGTCCACCCGGTGACGCTTCGGCATGCCGAGAAAGCGGAGCAGGCGGCCCAGGCGGTTCACCGTCATGCCCACCACCGCGCTGGGCGAATGCGCCTTGATGGCCGCGAAGATTTCGGTCGTCGTGAGCCATTCCGTAGCCGCGTCCTGCGTGTCCGTCGCAGGCACGAAGAGCCGCGCGAAAGCCTCGTGCAGCGGCGAAGTGCGGTAGAAACAACGGTTGTGGCGCTCGATTTCGGCTTCCTCCTCTTTGGTGA
>CAMGGA010000035.1 GCA_946055515.1 uncultured Bacteroidales bacterium | reverse complement strand
AGTGGCCGCGAAGCCGAATCCGTGAGGGCATCCGCCTCGTAGCGGTGTACCTCGGGATACTGCTTTTCGTTGAAGGCCGCCAGGAGGTAGAGCGCGGCGTGGGGTATTCTGTTGGAGTTGCCGAGCGAAAGCCGCTGTCCGAGCGGAGTTTCGGGCAGGTCGATGGACATGCGCAGGTAACGCATGGCATCGGCATATTTTCCGTTGCGGAAGAAGAAGCGGGCGGCGGGATGGATGTTGGGGAAATACTGTTTCAGGTAGCCCATGGCGGTGCGCCACTCCTTGGACTTTTCGGCGTCCTTGTCGCCCAGCGTGGCGCGCTGGATAGAGTCCACCTTGGCCGCCTCCTCGACGATTTGGCGCGTGGTGGAGAAGAAGCTGACGGTGTCGTAGCTCTTTTTGAGATAAAGTTTCGTGTTTTCAGCGTCGTTCACACCTTTCTGTCCTTCAATCATGTAGAGACAGAGGTCCACGCTGTGGCGGTAAGCAGAGTCTTCCCTCAGCTTATTCACTTGGTTGATCACCTCTTTATAGTTCTTCGCTTTGAGCGCAGTGCGTACAGGCTTGAAGGCCTTTTGCCCCCAACCCATCATCGGTAAGAATATGAGAAGTAAGAAGTAAGCTCTAAGCACGGTCGTTTAGCTTTTGGGTGATGTCTATAATGTGTGTGGAAAGAGCGAATGGCCGGAAGGTCGTGGAAATCGCGTTCATGCGGCCACACCTTTGTCGGCCGGGCCATAGAGGCTCAAAGCCAAGGGCTGAAGAGTGGTGCTTCAGCCCCTGGCGTTGAACGCTCAAAAGTATGCTGCCATATAGGGAAGCCTACATGGGGAAAAGGTCATTCGGTGCAAGCCACAACCTATTGGTTAGCAGCCTCAAGCAGTTCGTCCATCTCCTTGGCCTTGTCTTTCATATCGAGAGAAGAGTAGACCATCTGGAGCGGCGAAGCCCAACGTTTGGCATCGTCCGGAGTCAGTTCGCGGAGGTGTTCGAGGTAAGGTCTTGCCTTTTCGTAGTAGCTCTTGACGGTAGCCAGTTCCTGGTCGTAGATAGCCTTTTCCTTCTTATAGGCAGCTTCGTTCTTGCCCTCGATTTTCTTGTTCGTACCGATGTACTTGAACTTACCGGAGAGGCGCTGGTCGTAGATATCGTTGATGTAGCAAGTACCCATGTTGAAGAGTGCTTCGGCGAAGTCGGGGTCGATGGCGAGCGCCTTGTCGAAGCTTTCGCGGGCAGCTACATAGTCCTTTTTGGCGTTCAGTTCGATAGCACCCTTCATGTACCAAGCCATCTTGTCGTTGGGATAGTCAGCGACCAACTTCGCTACGAGTTCGTCAGCCTCAGCGATTTTGTTGTTCTGGATGTAGTAGTACATCAGGTTCTGGAGATACGACGACTTGCCCGTGCGCTGTGCAGCCTCCACGAGCGTGCGCTGCCAGGCGGCAGAGTCCTTCTTTTCACCGTAGGCATTGATCTTGATGAGATAGAGGTCGTGTACACCCACCGTGTCCTTCAGGGCTTCGTCGCAGCAGGCGATGGCCTTGTCCCAGTTCTTCAGATAATAGTTCTGGAGAGCCAGGTTGAAGCGGGCCGTGCTGTAGATCTGGGCACCGGCCTTGTAGATGGAGTCGATTTCTGTCGGCGTGAAGACAACGGCCTTGCGGGGGAAGTCCACAAACTTCTGGAAGTAATCGACACTCTCCTGCTTCTTGTTCATGGCATCCATGAAGGCGCCGCAGTTGTAGTAGAGCGTGGTGAGGCCGAGCATGCGGAACTTGCAGTAAGTCTGGATCATCTGGTCAGCCTTCACCTTGCCCTTGGCGTTGGGTTTGTTGTTGTTTTCGGCGGCAGCCACATAGTCGTTCACGATGTTGTCGATGCGCTGGCAGAACTGTACCGTGTCGAAGGGCAGGCCCTGCTGGGCATTGTTGAGGATGGTGTTGAACATTTTGTCCTGGAGCTGTCCGCTCTGCAGATAGAGCTGCGCCAGCTTTTCCACCTTTTGTTCGGCCGTGGCCTTCTGGATTTCATCGCGGAGGATGGTCTCGGCTTCGGCATAGAGTGCCTGTGCCTTCTCGAACGACTCGCTGTTGCGCTCGCCCATGAATTTGTCGCCCATTTTGATTTTGTCGAAAGCCTTCCACGAACCGGGCTTCGGGCCCTCCTGCTGGGCGAAGGCTGCGGTGAGACCGCAGACGAACAGGGCCATACTAAGCAAATACTTTTTCATTTCTCAAGATTTTGTGGTTAAGAATTATTCAGTCGGGGTTTGATTATCCATGGCATTTTCGGCGTTTTCCGAACCTTCGGGAAGAGCGGAAGTTTCCTCTGTTTCAACTTCTTCCTCGGTGGGAACTTGACAAACGCTCGAAATCGTGTCGCCGCGTTTCTCGAGGTTGATGAGGCGCACGCCCTGGGTGGCGCGACCCTGCACGCGGATGTCCTTGAGACGCAGGCGGATGGCCGTGCCGCTCTTGTTGATGATCATGAGGTCCTCCTCGTCGGTCACGGCCTTGATGGCTACCACGCAGCCCGTCTTCTCCGTGATGTCGAGAGTCTTCACGCCCTTGCCGCCGCGGTTCGTCACGCGGTAGTCGGGCACAGCCGATCGCTTTCCGTAGCCGTTTTCACTCACGACGAGCACGGTTTCCGATTCGGGATTATTCACGCAAATCATGCCTACTACCTCGTCGGCAGCGTCTTCGTCGAGTCGGATGCCGCGCACGCCCGTGGCTGTACGGCCCATGGGACGCACGGTCTCCTCGTTGAAGCGGATGGCACGTCCGTTGCGGTTGGCAATGACGATTTCGTCCGAACCGTTGGTCAGGGCCACGCTCACCACGCGGTCGTCCTCGCGGATGTTGATGGCATTCACGCCGTTGGCACGCGGACGGGAGTAGTCGGCGAGGAGCGTCTTCTTGATGACACCCTGCTTCGTACAGAAGATGACGTAGTGCGACTGGCAGAAGTCGGCATCGCCCAGTTTGCGGATGTGGAGGCAGGCGTTGATGGCATCGTCGGGCTCGATGTTGAGCATGTTCTGGATGGCGCGTCCCTTGGCGTTCTTGGCCCCTTCGGGAAGCTCGTAGACCTTCAGCCAGTAGCAGCGGCCCTTCGCGGTGAAGAAGAGCATCGTGTTGTGCATCGTGGCGGGATAGATATGCTCGATGAAGTCCGTTTCGCGGGTGCTACCGCCCTTCGAACCCACGCCACCGCGGCTCTGTGCACGGAACTCGGCGAGCGGCGTGCGCTTGATGTAGCCCAAGTGGGAGATGGTGATGACCACCTCGTCGTCGGAGTAGAAGTCCTCGGGGTTGAACTCTGTGCCGGAAAGGCAGATTTCAGTACGGCGGGCATCGCCGTATTTTTCCTTCACTTCGATGAGTTCGTCCTTGATCACCTTGCGGCAGAGCGCATCGTCGCTGAGGATTTGTTCGAAGTAGGCAATGCGGCGCTCGAGTTCCTCATATTCTTCGCGGAGCTTCTCCTGCTGCATGTTGGTGAGCTGTGCCAGACGCATATCGACGATGGCCTTGGCCTGGAGGTCGTCGAGGTTGAAGCGCTCCTTGAGGGCTTCAATGGCCGCCTGCGGATTGCGCGAAGCGCGGATAAGGTGAACCACCTCGTCGATGTTGTCCGAGGCAATGATAAGTCCTTCGAGGATGTGGGCACGCTCCTGGGCCTTGCGGAGGTCGTAGCGCGTGCGGCGCAACACCACATCGTGGCGGTGTTCCACGAAGTTGGCGATGCAGTCCTTGAGCGTGAGGAGCTTCGGGCGACCGTGGACAAGCGCGATGCAGTTCACGGCGAAGGAAGTTTGCAGTGCCGTCATCTTGAAGAGCTTGTTGAGCACCACATTGGCGTTGAAGTCGCGCTTCACGTCAATGACGATGCGCATACCGTCCTTGTCGCTCTCGTCGTTCACGTTGGAGATGCCCTCGATGCGCTTTTCGGCCGCGAGCATACCGATGTTTTTCACCAGTTCCTCCTTGTTCAGACCGTAGGGAAGTTCATTGACCACGATGGTGTCGTGTTGCGGGCCGCTTTCGATTTCCGTCTTGGCGCGCATCACCACGCGTCCGCGTCCCGTCTCGTAGGCAGCACGCACGCCCTGCATGCCCATGATGTAGCCACCCGTGGGGAAGTCGGGAGCCTTCACGTAGTGCATGAGTTCATCCACCCCGATTTCGGGATTGTCGATATAGGCCACGCAGCCGTCAATCACTTCGCTCAGGTTGTGGGTGGGGACATTCGTGGCCATACCCACGGCAATACCGCTTGCACCGTTCACCAGGAAGTTGGGGATGCGCGTGGGCATCACGGTCGGTTCGTCGAGCGTATTGTCGAAGTTGCGGTCCATGTCCACCGTTTCCTTGTCGATGTCCTGCATCATGGCCTCGCCCACCTGTGTGAGTCGGGCTTCGGTGTAACGCATGGCGGCCGCAGAGTCGCCGTCCATCGAACCGAAGTTACCCTGTCCGTCCACGAGCGTGTAACGCATGTTCCAAGGCTGGGCCATACGCACGAGGGCGCCATAGACCGAGCTGTCGCCGTGGGGGTGGTACTTACCGAGCACATCGCCGACAATACGGGCGGACTTACGTGTGGGTTTGTCGTGGGTGATGCCCAGCCCCATCATGCCGAAAAGGATGCGGCGGTGCACGGGTTTGAAGCCGTCGCGCACATCGGGAAGGGCTCGCGCCACGATTACCGACATGGAGTAGTCAATATAGGAGGTCTTCATTTCTTCCTCTATATTGACCTTGATAATTCTGTCTTCGTCTACAATCATTATTATTTTGAAATACTTACTGAATATTCTTTTTCCAAAGAGGAGTGATGGCACAGCGGGCCAAATCAATGCAAAAGTAAGGCATTCCCCGCGAATGCCCAACGCGGCGGGCCTAAAAAAGCACAAAAAGAGCCCCGAAATGCCCGAAAAGGCCGTTTATTTCGCGTTTAAGCGCTTCAGGGCTGTTTTGCGAGGCTCTAAAATTCGGGGTCGGAGGCTGCGGTGCAAGGGGCAAAACGCCGCAAAAGCAGTGCGAGGGAAGTTTTTTCGGCGGCTTAGGTTTTCCATCGGCGGCTTGGTGATTTCAATCCCTGGATTTGGCTTTTCAATCCCTGGATTTGAATTTTCAAAACCTGGGTATGTAATGGCAAAGCCTGACTTGGTCTTGTCCGTATGAGAAGGGGGCGAGCGGGATGCACTGCTGTTTCCCCGGAGGGGATTTTTGTCCGTTTTATGACGTCCACACCCCTGACGGATGGCCGCAATATATACGTTTTTATTTCCCGAAAAAATCCGTCAATCCTTCAGCCGATGTTTCTTTTGCTCTGATTTTCAATGCATATAAGGCTGAAGGATTTGAAATTTAAATCCTTCAGCAAGGTTCAGCCGCGGATGCTTCGTCCCCACCTCACCCCTGCCCCACTCCTCCGCGCTTCCTTCCACAAAGTGCGGGCTTCCGCGCACCGACTCGTCGATTGGGTCAGTCTGTGTCTGAATGCCATTTTCCCAGCCAACGATTGCAAAGCAAAACTGGCCTCGGAATGCGCCCGTATCTGAGGCTGAACCTTGCTGAAGGATTTAAAAATCAAATCCTTCAGCCTGTTTTGCGCTGAATATCAGCAGAAAACAAACACAGGCTGAAGGATTGACAGATTTTTTTAGGGAATAATTTACGTATAGGAAGCGGGGCGCTGACGGATTTCCACCCAGCTCAGCAGCCCGAACCGTCGAGGCTGCAGGCGGCGCCGTCGGGTGTTTCTTCTATCACCACGTCGTCCATCGAGAAGCGGACCGTGCCGTCGGGCAAGAGAAAACAGGGGATGCCCAGCGCGCCTTTGGCCTTGGCGGCATCGAAGGCGGCACTGTGGTCGCGCAGACGGATGAAATCTTTGAGGTTGCGGACGTGCTCGCCGATGTCGATGAGCTGGAACTGCGGGTTGTCGCGCAACTGGGCCTTGACCTGCGTACAGTCGGGGCAGGTTTCCATGACAAATACTTTAACTAACATCGTGTAATCCTTTGAGTGTGAATAGATTGAGGTTATTGGGTTGAGGTCGCTCTGCTTCCAGGGTTATAAGTTTATTAAGCAAGTCTTTAGCGCAGCAGATCTGCTATGCAAGGTCATCTGGATGTCACTTCACAACCTCATAACCTGCGCGAAGCGCAACACCTCATAACCTCAGGAACTTGAACATATCACTAAAAAGGTATCGGATTCAGCCCAAGCCTCGGGCCAAATCCGATACTGCATGGAGGGTTATTTCTTTTCCTTCGGATCGGCAAGTTCTACGGCGAAGGATTTGTTGATGCCACTCTGCGTCTTGGCGCGAATCCAGAGCACGCGGTCGGTGCTGAGGTTGGCGGCCTTCACGGCTTCCTCAAAGTCGTCCGTGGTGCGCATTTCGCGGTCGTTCACCTTCATGATGATCAAGCCCTTGGTGAGTCCGGCTTCCTTCAGCTTGCCGTCGCGGATGGCAGTCACCACCAAGCCGTAGGGCAGGCTGAGCTGCTGCTTCTCCGTGTCGTTGAGCGGACGGAGGGCTGCCCCCATGGCCTCGGTGTCGAGATTCTGCACGGCCGTCGTGGTGCCCTGCACATTGCGCAGGGTGAGTTTGGCCTCACGCTGCTTGCGGTCGCGGAGATACGTCACCGTAATCTTGTCGCCGGGGCTGTGGTTCACGAGGAGTTCCTGGAGCTGGCCGAACTTTTCGATGGACTTGCCGTCGATGGCCGTGATCACGTCGCCTTCCTTCAGGCCGGCTGCAGCGGCAGCGCCTTCGGGGGTAACCTCATTGATGTAGATGCCGTTCACCGTGCCGAGGTCCACTTCGTGGCCCTTCTCTTTCTCGGCGTCGATATAGGTGGACACGTCGATGCCCGCAATGCCGAGGAGGGCGCGCTGCACGGTGCCGTACTTCTTCAGGTCATCCACTACCTTGTTCATGATGGATGTGGGGATGGCAAAGCCGTAGCCCGCATAGGACCCCGTCTGGGAATAGAGCATGGCGTTGATGCCCACAAGTTCGCCGCGTGCATTGACGAGTGCGCCGCCGGAGTTGCCCGGATTGATGGCGGCATCGGTCTGGATGAAGCTTTCGATGCTGCCCGGCGTGGCACCGAGGCTGCGGGCCTTGGCGCTGACAATGCCGGCCGTGACGGTGGAGGTGAGGCTGAAGGGGTTGCCAATCGCCAATACCCACTCGCCCAACTTCAGTTCGTCGGAGTTTGCCACCTTGATGGGCTGCAAGCCGTCGGCCTCGATTTTGATGAGTGCGAGGTCGGTGGTTTTGTCGAGACCGATGATGCGGGCCTTGAACTCGCGGTTGTCGTTGAGCTTCACGGTGAGTTCGTCGGCATCCTGCACGACGTGGTTGTTCGTGACGATATAGCCGTCGGCACTCAAAATCACGCCCGAACCCGCCCCCGTGCGCTTGGGGGTCTGGATCTTGCGCTGCTGGCTGCCACCGCCGCCGCGGCCGAAGAAGTCGCCGAAGAAGTCTTCAAAGGGGTCGTGGTACTGAATGGTCTGCACCTTGCTGTTGATGGTCACCTTGATATAGACCACTGAGTTCACTGCATTCTCGGCAGCGTATGTCAAATCTACGGGATTTTGGGGTGCCGCAGCGGTTGCGGTCGGCTTTTCGCAGGTAAAGGCCAGGCACAGGGCCAAGGCCAGAACGGGAAGTACGTTGCGTTTCATGAATAGTTTAATTGTTTTGCAAGTCCGTGGTGTCGCACACACGGAACTTTTGTTTCTTCAGTCAGTTTGCTTGCCCCCCGTCTGTCGGCCGAACGGGAGCGCAGGGCTCCCCGGAGTCTCTTGGCCGAGCGGGACCGTGGGCAAATCATGGGCGCAAAAATACAACCATATCCCTTTGTCTGTTTCTCCCAAGTGGCAAAAAGTAGCCTTGCGTTGCTCTTTTTTAAGAGACCGCAAGGCTACTTCAAGACTTGTTAAATAATGAGCGGAGCAGGCGTAAAGAATTGCCAAAGGTCAGACGGCAGGTTCGGGTGCTTCGGCCGGTTTGAGGGCGTCCAGGTCGCGCATCCAGGCTTCTACACTGGCATCGCTCGGCATGCGCCAGTCGCCGCGCGGACTGAGCGAACAGCTGCCGACCTTGGGACCGTCGGGCATGCAGGAGCGCTTGAACTGCTGGGAGAAGAAGCGGCGGTAGAAGACGCGCAGCCACTTGTAGATGACCTCTTCGGGGTAGGCTTCGGTGCCGTTCGTGCCGTCGAAGGCACGGAGCGCCAGGTAGTAGACCTTCTGCGGACGGAAACCGAAACGCAGGGTCTGGTAGAGGAAGAAATCGTGGAGTTCGTAGGGGCCCACGAGGTCTTCTGTCACCTGCTTGATTTCCCCGTTTTCGTCGGCGGGGATGAGTTCGGGACTGATGGGGGTGTCCACGATGTCGAGGAGCGTGATGCGCGAAGCCTCGTCGGCCATATTGTCGGCCGCCCAGCGCACCAGGTGCTTCACGAGGGTCTTGGGGATGGAGGCATTCACGCCGTACATGCTCATCTGGTCGCCGTTGTAGGTGGCCCAGCCCAGTGCGAGTTCGCTCAAGTCGCCTGTGCCCACAACAAAGCCTTGGGTCTGTCCCGCGGCATCCATGAGGATTTGGGTGCGCTCGCGGGCCTGTGCGTTTTCGTAGGTGAGGTCGTGTACGTCCACGTCGTGGCCGATGTCGCGGAAGTGGAGGCGTACGGCCTCGGCGATGTTGATTTCGCGGATGGTCACGCCGAGTTCCTTCATGAGGTTGACGGCGTTGGTGTAGGTGCGGTCGGTGGTGCCGAAGCCCGGCATGGTGATGCCGACAATGCCCCGGTGGTCACGGCCCAGGCGGTCAAAGGCGTGGACGCAGACCAGGAGGGCCAGGGTGGAGTCGAGTCCGCCGCTGATGCCGACCACCACGGTCTTGGCCTGGGTGTGTTCGATGCGGCGGGCAAGGGCTTCGCTCTGGATGGAGAGGATTTCCTCGCAACGCAAGTCGAGGTCGTGGCCCGTGGGCACGAAGGGATGGGGATTGACGGAACGCGTGAGGGCGAAGGGCACATTGGTCTGGAAGGCATCGAGCTCGACTTCGCGGAACTGGGCGTGCTCGAAGTCGGTGTAGTGCGACGTGTAGGTGGTGTTTACCTTGCGCTCCATGCGCAGGCGCTCCACGTCGATTTCGCTATAGATGATCTGCTCCTTCATGGCGAAGCGGTCGGCCTGGGCCAGCAGGTGGCCGTTTTCGTAAATGAAGGCGCGGCCGCTGAACACGAGGTCCTGGGTGGACTCGCCGTAGCCACTGCCGGCATAGACGTAGCCAGAGAGGAGCCGCGCACTCTGGTTGCAGATGAGCGACTGGAGATAGTCGTTCTTGCCGATGAGCTCGTTGCTGGCGCTGAGATTGAAGATGATGTCCGCTCCACGCAGGGCCAGATAGCTGCTCGGGGGGATGGGGGCCCAGAGGTCTTCGCAGATTTCGATGCCGAAGGTGCAGTGGGAGGTGGTGAAGAGCAGGCGGTTGCTGAGCGGCACGGTCTGACCGCAGAAGCGCACTTCCCTGCCCTCGCCCAACATGGCGGCCGAAGTGAACCAGCGCTGTTCGTAAAACTCCTTGTAGTTGGGCAGGAAGGTCTTGGGGACTATGCCGTAGATGCGCCCTTTCTGGATGACGGCGGCACAGTTGAAGAGGCGGTTTTCGTAGGCAATGGGCACGCCAATGATGGCCGTGATGCTCAAGCCGAGGCTGAACTCCATGATTTTGAGCAGGGAGGTTTCGGCTTCGTCGAGCAGTAGCTGCTGCTGGAAGAGGTCCTGGCAGGTGTAGGCCGTGACGCACAACTCGGGGAAGCAGATAATCTCCGCTCCCTGGCCGTCGGCCATCGCCATCATGTTTTCAATCTGCTGGATGTTGTAGGCACAATCGGCAACCCTTACCGAAGGTATGGCTGCAGCGACTTTGATAAAACCGTTTTGCATAGATTTCGCAAATAGCTAAAAAAGGCTGTACCGGTGATGTGATGAAACTCCGAGCGAAATAGGATTTGAGGGTTAATCAGTCTCTGTAATCCGACCCTACATGACCCTTGAAGGTCAGCATATCGGCACGCCATTGAACAGATTAACTTATCTCGGTTTTCAAGTAACTATTGATGAGTATCCCAATCTAACCGATACAGCCAAATGTTTTCTTTTTGTGGAGAGTCGAGGAGTCTGTGGGAAAGGGACTTCGCCTGCCACACCTTGTGGCACTGCTTTCCGACCTCTTCGGCTCTTCCTTCGTGGAAGGATGATGCAAATGTAAGTACATCTCGCAAAGGCTCAAAGTTTTTGCTGCCTTTTTTACAAAAGATTTTTTATTTTGGTTTTTTCGCCCCCACGATGGACAGGTTTCCACCAATTCTTCATAAATTTACGGCCCATACGGACTTGTGGGAGTCGGGTGCTTTCGGCACACTGAAGGTGGCCTCGCCTATACTGCCTGGACGAACGGGCTGCAGGCGTTTTATTCCTTCATCCAAGAAACTTGGACTCCTTATTATATATATAGGAGTGCGGTCGCCCCTCCGGCCATCGGGGAGACCCGCCGCCGAAGCCTCTCTGCGAAACGGCTCCCCTACCCGATCCAACCCTAAACTTCTTTCAGACCATGAAAACCATACACTTTGAAATCAACTACCATACGCAATGGGGCGAACACCTCGTGGTGGGCTACTCCATCGATGGCGCAAGGACCATCCGCCTGCCCCTCGAGACAAGCGACGGGAAAAGCTGGACGGCCTCGGCCAAGATTCCCGCGGGAGCACGACACATACGCCACGCCTACATTGTCGAGGACGACAACGGAAACGCGCTGCGCACGGAAGACAACTGCTGGCGCCTGTTTCACTTCAACCACCGGAGCGAAGTGTACTTTGCCGATGCCTGGGCCGACGAGACTTTGCCCCACATCTACCACCGCGTGGCTTTCAGCCAATGTCTGATGTTGCCGCCCGAAGTGGAACAGCCGCGCATCGAACAGGCTTCGGCCCCGTGCCTGCTGCTGCTCCACGCCGCTCCCCCTCCCGAGGGAAAGGTATGGGCCGTCGTGGGCGGTTCGAAGGCGTGGGGCGAATGGGATGCCGCCAAGGCCCGGCCGATGCAGCGCACGGGTACCTACGAATGGGGCTTGCAGCTCACCCGCACCGACTTCGAGCAGGGAGAGTCGTACAAATATGTGCTGATTGACCCGCTGGGCCACAATGAGGCGGTCTGGGAAAACGGGGAGAACCGCAACCTGCGTGTGGGATGGGTGCCGGGCAGTGCCTGCATCGTGCGCCAGGACGAGAAACCGCACTTGCAACTTCCCGCGTGGAAGGGTACGGGCTGCGTGATTCCCGTGTTCTCCCTGCGCAGCGAAGGGAGCTTCGGCGTGGGTGACTTCGGTGACTTGCAGAAGTTTGTGCGCTGGGCCGCCGAAACGGGGCTGAAGGCCGTGCAGCTGCTTCCCATCAACGACACGACGCGCAGCGGCTCCTGGCACGACTCTTATCCCTACAACGGCATCTCGGTGTTTGCACTCCACCCGATTTACATCGACCCGCGCGAGTGGGAAGAATCGAAGGCTTTCGCCCGTGGCGTAGAGGAGGCGCGCCGGCTGGGCGCGCTGCCCGAACTGGACTACGAGGGGGCTTTCCGCCTGAAGATGGCTTTCCTGCACGACCTGTATGGGGAAATCGGACCGAACACGAAGCGTTCGGACGCATACAAGCGCTTTGCCGCGGACAATGCTTTCTGGCTGGACCCCTATACGCTCTTCTGCGCACTGCGCGACCATTTCCACACGGCAAACTTCCGCCAATGGCCCGTGGGCAAAGAGGCCACGGAGGCGGAGGTGCCGGGACTGGACGCGAAGCGCGACTTCTACCGCTTCGTGCAGTTCCTGCTCCACCGACAGATGGAACGCACCCACACCGAGGCGCGCCGACTGGGCGTGCTGCTGAAGGGGGACATCCCCATCGGAGTGAGCCCGGACAGTGTGCCTGCCTGGATAGACGGCCACCTGTTCCACTTCGACGGCTCGGCCGGCGCACCGCCCGATGCCTTCGCGGTGAACGGACAGAACTGGGGGTTCCCCACCTACAACTGGGACGAAATGGCGAAGGACGGCTACCTCTGGTGGCGCCGGCGTCTGGGACACATGGAGAAGTATTTCGACGCTTACCGCATCGACCACGTGCTGGGCTTCTTCCGCATTTGGGAAGTTCCCACCTCGCAAATCTACGGCGTACTGGGCCACTTCCGCCCTGCCCTGCCGTTTACGGAAGAAGAGATCAGACAGTATGGCTTCTCGGCTGAGGTTGCACGCTTCAGCCGCCCGCAAGTCTCGGCCGAACGCATGGAGAAATTCATCGAGAAGTTCGGACAGCCGCAGCTCATGCGCTACTTCGTGAAGGACGGCAATGCTTACTTCCTGCAGCCGGCCTGCGTTTCGCAACGTGCCATTTTGGAGCAGGTGCCCGAAGGCAAACTGCGCGACTTCTTGCTGCAGACGGTGGCCGAAGTGCTCTTCGTGAACGACCCGGACAAGCCCGACCACTACCATCCGCGCGTGGGGGCTCAGACGACCAGCCTGTTCCGCGAATTGCCGCGTGAACTCCGCGACGCCTTCAACCACCTGCACGACGATTTCTTCTACAACCGTCACAACGAGTTCTGGGCCGAAGAGGCGATGAAGAAAATTCCTGTAGTCACGAGCAGCACAGACAATCTCCACCCCTCGTTCTCCCTCTACCCGCTGCAGGGTGAAGGCATGCTGGCCTGCGCGGAGGACCTTGGCATGGTGCCTGCCTCGGTGAAGGGCGTGCTGAACCGACTGGACATCCTTTCGCTCGAAATCCAGCGAATGCCGAAGGAGTATGGCGTCCGCTTTGGCGACCTTTCCCACAATCCATACATGAGTGTAGCCACGATAGCCACGCACGACATGCCGCCCTTCCGCCTTTGGTGGCAACAGGACCGCGAACAGACGCTGGCTTTCTGGCATGAAGCTTTGGGCCACCCAGGGGAAGCTCCCGCGGAAGCTACGCCAGAGGTGTGTGAGGAGGTGGTGAGCCGCCACATCCAGTCGCCTTCGATGCTCTGCCTCTTGGCTCTGCAGGATTTGCTGGCCATCTCGCCGCAACTCCGCTCGCCGCATCCCGAGAAGGAACAAATCAATGACCCGGCCAACCCGAACCAAAACTGGTGCTACCGTATGCATCTCACCATCGAGCAACTCATTCTCGCCTCCGCATTCAACGAGAAGTTGCGCGACTTGATCCGGAAGCAGTAGGGGCGCTGCGCTACCTGGCCATCATGTGTGGTTATAAGGGATAAGGTTATTAGGTTGTCAAGTTACTGCTTGAGCGTAACCTTTAGCCCGTAACGTGACAACCTCACATCCTGCGCGAAGCGTAACTCCTTATAACCTCAGGAATAGCCTCATAACCTCTGAACATAAACAAACAAACAAGCAAACGCGAATAACCACTTACAAACAATTAAACCTCTATGGACGAAAAAGCAAAAGTATTGGCCACCATGAAGGAGGCTGGACAGCCCCTCAACGCAGGTAAAATCGCTGAACTCAGCGGCCTCGACCGCAAGGTCGTTGATGCTGCCATGAAACAATTGAAAGCAGAAGGAGCTATCGTTTCTCCTGTCCGTTGCAAATGGGCACCTGCGGAGTAGTTGAAACCATGAGACAACGACCTGTTGCTATGGTTATGGGCGCCACCTCGGGCATTGGCTTCGAGGTGGCCCAACTTTTAGCCCGCCGCGGATGGAAGGTGGGCGTGGCGGGCCGAAGGGCGGACATCTTGCAGAAGATGGTAGAACAGACGGAAGGGATGGAAGCCTTCGAGGTCATCGACGTGACGCGTCCCGAAGCCACGGAGGGCTTCCATCGGCTCGTCGAAAAACTGGGCGGCCTGGACTTGTATTTCCACAGTTCGGGCATTGGCTACCAAAACACGGCGCTCGAGGCGGACAAGGAATTGGGCACCATCGAAACGAACTGTCTCGGCATGGCCCGATTGGTAGGTGAAGCGTTCCGCTACTTCGAAGCGCACGCGGAGGAGGTTGGCCACATTGCCGTAATCAGTTCGATTGCGCGCACCAAAGGATTGGGCGCAGCACCCGCCTACTCCGCCTCCAAACGTTTCACAAGCCATTACCTCGAAAGCCTCTGCCAACTCCGAAAGATAAAGAGCCTCAGCAACCTACGCATTACGGACATTCGACCAGGCTTCGTGCGCACTCCACTCATCGAAGGGAGCAACTTCCCGCTGCAACTCGATGCGGCGCGGGTGGCAGTGAGCATCGTCGATGGACTCGAGCGGAACAAGTCGGTAGTCACCATCGACTGGAAGTACTGTCTGCTCGTAAGCCTTTGGCAACTGATTCCCCGCTGCATTTGGGTAAGAATGAAAATCCACTGATTGCGTTTTGTTCTCACTTTCCCTCCAAAGTCAAGTTATCTATCGTTTATCTGCACTTTCTTTCTCCCAAGAGCCATGAAAATTGTCGTTGCGTTTGACTCTTTCAAGGGATGCCTTTCGGCACAAGAAGCTTGCGCCGCTGCCGCCGAGGGCATTCGCGCCATACTCCCCGATGCGCAAATCCACCTGCTGCCGCTTAGCGATGGCGGCGAAGGACTCGTGGATTGCATCAAGCCCCTGGTGCCTACAGTCGAAGTGGCGCTGACGGTGCAAGGTCCCTTGATGGAACAGGTTTGCTGCTCCTACGCCATGTCGCCCGATGGACGCACGGCCTACATGGAAATGGCCGCTGCCAGCGGGCTAACCTTGGTGCCTGTGCATCGGCGCGACCCGATGGCGGCCACGACCTACGGTGTGGGCGAAATGATTGCGGATGCCGTGGGCCGAGGCTGTGAGCAGATTGTCATGGGCATTGGTGGCAGTGCGACCTGCGATGCAGGAGCAGGCATGCTGCAAGCCCTTCGCGACCGAGGTTGCCTGCCACCGCCCTGCAAGTTTGTGGTAGCTTGCGACGTAAAGAACCCGCTCTATGGCGAACAGGGCGCGGCATACGTATTTGCCCCACAAAAGGGAGCCACGCCCGAACAAGTCATACAGCTCGACAAACGCCTGCGCGCATTTGCCCGACACACGGAAGCAGCGGGCATCACTTCGCCAGCCACTGCCGAGCACCCGGGCGCGGGCGCAGCAGGCGGACTGGGCTATGCCTTTCTCGCCTACCTCGATGCCACGCTCCGCTCGGGGATAGACGTGACATTAGACATGACCGGCTTTGACGAGCTCCTCCGCGATACCGACTTGGTCCTCACGGGCGAAGGAAAGTCGGACGCACAAACCCTCATGGGCAAGGTGCCTATGGGTGTCAGCCTGCGTTGTCGCCAAGCAGGCGTAATGACTTGGCTCCTTTCGGGCAGCATCGACGACCCCGAACAAGCCCTTTCGCACCACTTCTCCGAAGTACACGGCATCAACGAAGGAGACCCTCGCCCGCTTGCCCTACTCCTTCAACCCGAGGTGGCCAAAGAGAACCTTCGCCACACGGTGCAAAGGCTCATTTCCCAAACAATCAGTCACTAATGTGCATTTGCCGCTACATTTCACAAACAAATCCCCAATATCCAAAGTAGTTTAGACGGTTTTTTGAGGTATTGGACAGACTTTCCAACCCACATTTTATCATTCTTACAATTTTGTTGTACTTTTGCGGCATTATGCAGCCCGAAGAAAACTTTCTATATTCGCCCACGGTGCTCGATTTTGTGAGAGTGGGCACTGAATATTGCCGCTGTCTGGAACATTGCGGCGAAATGGACCGTGCCTCTTTTTGCCACACGATGCGTGCGCTTCTCCCCATGGTCTACCTCAAGGCTACGATGATGCCCGAAGTGCAAGAGACGGACGGCTGGAACGAACCACAACTCACCGAAGAGGACTATGAATACATCCGCCAGTCCGTCGCACGCCTGATGGCGGAACAGGATGGCTTCCTCGATGTGTTTGTGGAAGATTTCAAGTATTCTGAAGAACCTCTGCTTTGCACAATCAGCGAAAATCTGGCTGACGTTTACCAGACTCTCCGAGAACTCGCCGCCGTATTCAGCGAAGCACACACGGAGGCCATGATGGTCGCTCTCTACGAAACAATGGAGGAATTCAAGCTGCAATGGGGTCAAAAACTCCTTGGGGCCCTGAGAGCTATTCACGACCTCCCCGCCTGACCTGTTTAGAGAGTCTACTTTAATCTTCAAACGCTCCATGCGAGAATTATTCTTTAAAACTAACAAGGACTTTATCAGCACTTTGCCCCGCT
>CAMGGA010000034.1 GCA_946055515.1 uncultured Bacteroidales bacterium | reverse complement strand
CCACCACCGTCGGCAACGTGCTCGCCCTCGACGCGGAATATGAGTTCAGCGGCACCCAGGGCGCACAGGTGCGCTATCCCGACTACGACAGCTACGACTACTGGTACGACACCTACACCAGTTCTTCCAAGGACTACGCCCTCGCCGAACAGATCGACGAATACATGCAGCCCGTCCACACCTTCCGCATCGGTGCCGAAGTGCGCCTCGCCCCCGGTGTGTTCGCCCGCGCTGGCTACAACTATGTGTCCTCCCCCTTCAAGGAAAACGCCTTCCTCAACCATTTCACCAACAGTCCCTCCTACGCTTACAGCACCAACACGGACTACGTGAACCTCGGCGAAATCAACCGCATAACGGCGGGCCTCGGCTGGCGCGGCAAGCACTTCTATGCCGACTTCGCCTACCAGTACCAGCAGCAGGCCGGCACCGCCTACGCCTTCCACCTCCCCGAGGCCGACGGCGTGACGAACCGCCTGCAGGGACAGAAGTTCGACCTGAACCGCCACAATTTCATGCTCACCCTCGGCTACAGATTCTAACCCCGATAACCCGTTCATAATGAAGAAAATCTTATTCGGCCTCTTCGCCGCCCTCCTCCTGATGACCTCCTGTGCCTCCTCCCGCTCGGCCTACAAGCTGTCGGGCGAATGGAACGTAGTGAACCTCTGCGGCCAAGCCATCGCCCCTTCCGGCGAAACGCCCTTCCTCGGCTTTGACCTCAACCAGAATGTCCTCTATGGCTTCACCGGCTGCAACCGCCTCACGGGCAGCCTCGACGCCTCCGACCTCCTCAAGGGAAAGGCGGACTTCGGCCCTCTGGCCTGCACCAGGATGTACTGCGCAGACGACAAGTTTGAACAGCCCTTCCTCGAAGCGCTCGGAAAGGTGGAGGGCGCAGCGTTCAGCGAAGACAAACTCCTCCTCAAGGACAACAAAGGAAACACACTCATCACGCTCAAAAAGCGCTGACACATGGCAACTGTAGACGACAAGAAAATCATCTTCTCGATGGTCGGCCTCTCCAAGACCATCAAACAGACCAACAAGCAAGTTCTCAAAAACATCTATCTCAGCTTCTTCTACGGAGCAAAGATCGGTATCATCGGCCTCAACGGTTCGGGTAAGTCCACCCTGATGAAAATCATTGCCGGCCTCGACAATGACTACCAGGGACAAGTGGTGTTCTCCCCGGGCTACACCGTGGGCTACCTGCCCCAGGACCCCCACCTCGACGATGACAAGACCGTGAAGGAAGTGGTGCAGGAAGGCGTGCAGAGCGTCGTGGACGCCCTCGCCGAATATGAGGAAATCAACCAGAAGTTCGGTCTCCCCGAATACTACGAGGACGAGGACAAGATGAATGCCCTCTTCGCCCGCCAAGGCGAACTCCAGGATATCCTCGACGCCACCGACGCTTGGAACCTCGACAGCCGCCTCGAGCGCGCCATGGATGCCCTCCGCCTCCCGCCTGCCGGGCAGAAGTGCGGCGTGCTTTCGGGTGGTGAACGCCGCCGCGTGGCCCTCTGCCGCCTGCTGCTCCAGAAGCCCGACGTGCTCCTCCTCGACGAACCGACCAACCACCTCGACGCCGAGAGCATCGACTGGCTCGAACAGCACCTCAACCAGTACGAAGGCACTGTCATCGCCGTCACCCACGACCGCTACTTCCTCGACGACGTGGCCGGCTGGATTCTCGAACTCGACCGCGGCGAAGGCATTCCCTGGAAGGGCAACTACTCCTCGTGGCTCGACCAGAAAACCAAGCGCATGGAGCAGGAAGAGAAGGTTGCCTCCAAGCGCCGCAAAACGCTCCAGCGTGAGCTCGAGTGGGTGCGCATGGCTCCCAAGGCCAGGCAGGCCAAGGGTAAGGCTCGTCTCAACTCCTACGACAAACTCCTCAACGAGGACCAGAAGGAACGCGAGCAGCACCTCGAAATCTTCATTCCCAATGGTCCGCGCCTCGGTGCCAAGGTGATTGAAGCACAGGGTGTGGCCAAGTCCTTCGGTGACAAGGTGCTCTACACCGACCTCAACTTTACCCTCCCTCCCGGCGGCATCGTGGGCGTGATTGGTCCGAACGGTGTGGGCAAGACCACGCTCTTCCGTCTCATCATGGGCCTCGACAAGCCCGATAGCGGTACCTTCACCTGCGGCGAAACTGTGCGCCTCGCCTACGTAGACCAGCAGCACACCGACATCGACCCTGAGAAGACAGTTTATCAGGTGATCTCGGGCGGCAGCGAACTCATGCGCATGGGCGGCCGCGACATCAATGCCCGCGCCTACCTCAGCCGCTTCAACTTCTCGGGAGCCGACCAAGAGAAGAAGTGCGGCGTGCTCTCCGGCGGTGAGCGCAACCGTCTCCAGCTCGCCCTCGCCCTGAAGCAGGAAGGCAACGTGCTCCTCCTTGACGAACCTACCAACGACATCGACGTGAACACGCTCCGTGCCCTCGAGGAAGGTCTCGAAGCCTTTGCCGGCTGCGCCGTAGTCATCAGCCACGACCGCTGGTTCCTTGACCGAATCTGTACGCACATCCTCGCCTTCGAAGGCAACGGGCAGGTCTACTACTACGAAGGCTCCTACTCCGAGTATGAGGCCCACAAGGCCAAGCGCCTCGGCCTCGAAGCTCCCCAGCGCCTCCGCTACCGCAAGCTCGACGAGTAGAGCCCCGCACAAACTCCGGTTATAACCTCAAAAGCAAAACTTCTGCTTTGCATTCGGTTTGCTGCAAGCGTTCAACGCGCGCCCCGAAGGGGCAATGAGCTCTCAGCCCAGGGCAAGCGAGCGCAGCGATGCGACACCCTGGGTTACCCCGAAGCGTTTACGATACGCCCCAAAGGGGCAAAAGCAGTGGCAGATGCGCGTTTGTTCGCGGCGGATAATTCCCTCCTGTCGTTGCTTTTGCCCCTTTGGGGCGTATCGGAACCCATCTTGCCTAACCCAGGGTGTCGCATCGCTTCGCTCGCTTGCCCTGGGCTGGGTGCTTTTGCCCCTTCGGGGCGTGCATTGAACGCCTGCATTGACGCCTAAAGCAATGGCAAAAGCAAATCCTTCGGCTTTTCTTTTGCCATTACGTTCGGTTTGCACTATCTTTGCACGCGAAAAAATTAACCTTTAAACCAATGGACTTCAGCATTTTGCGGCGTGCGGCCCTCGTCCTTTTGGGGGCAGGACTTGCCGTCAGCGCATTTTCTCAAGACCTCATAGCCCGTCAAGCTCCCGTCGACCGTCGCCTTCGCGCCGTCGATAGTGTAGCCATCCAGCGCGCCGTAGAGCGCGACCTCGGCACCATGGGCAGTGAAATATACACATCGTGGGTCACCAACCGTGCCCATCCCTACAAGCCCGAAGAAGTGCCCGACAGTTTCCGTATTGACCTGCGCGGCTTCTGCATGCCCACCACCTCCCGCAGCGTGACCTCCCGTTTTGGCTACCGTCCAGCCTTCAAGCGAATGCACAAAGGGCTCGACATCAAAGTCTACACGGGCGACACCATCGTGTCCGCCTTCGACGGCCGCGTGCGTGTGGTGCGCTACGACGAGGGAGGCTACGGCTACTACGTGGTGGTACGCCACACCAACGGTCTTGAGACCATCTACGGCCACCTCTCCAAGCAACTCGTGCAGACCGACCAGGAAGTGCGCGCAGGTGAACCCATTGGCCTGGGCGGCAACACGGGACGTTCCTTCGGCTCACATCTCCACTTCGAGACCCGCCTCGCTGGCGAAGCCATCAATCCCGAACTTCTCTTCGACTTTCCCGCGCAAGACGTGACGGCCGACTTCTATACTTTCCGCAAGGTGGAGAAGCAGAACGAGAACCCCACCTATCTTGCTGCGGGCGACACTCCCGCCACCGAAGATGTGGCACGCAAGGCTACGCATTTCTACAAGGTACGGAAGGGAGAAACCCTCAGTGCTATCTCCCGCAAACTCGGCGTGCCCGAAGATCAGCTCGCCGCGCAGAACCGCCTCTCTTCTGGCAAACGCCTGCGCACGGGGCAGATATTGCGGTACTAACCTCCGCGCGAGGCTGTCTTAGTGAGCATACATTCTTTTTAAAAACGATCGCACCGTCAGGCGCGCCATACCTTGCTTTTCGTGAAGGGGATGGCGCGCCTCACTTTTGGAATTTATCAGACGTGGAATGAAGCCGAGGTTACGCAAACGCGAAAGGCGGCAGGAAGGCGGTAAGACGTGCCCTGTTCGGTAAGAAATAGTACCCCAAGGCATTCCAGGCGAAGCAGGCGTACAGGGAACAGCTGGTACGACGCAGAATCAATTACGTTCTCAGCGGATTAGCCTCGCATAGACGAAAGCAATACGGCCGCCCTCCAAGCAGATGGAGGACGGCCGTAAAGACTTTGTTCGTGTGACTGCTCAGACGACAGGCGCTGGGCAGAGATGCCGGGGTGCGACTTATTTTACGCAGATGGTGCGGCTGAGGCCCTGGCCACGGAGTGTAGCACGCACTACGTAGATGCCCGGGCGGAGCGTTTCGGAAGTATTGACTGCGCGGCCAAGCGTATCGTAAACGCGGAGGTCTTTTGCTGCAGCGTCAGCGACGATGCGGCCACCTTCAACGCGCAGCCACTGGCCGGCCTGTGCTGTGAAGTCTACGGGGCGGATGCCGGTGTAGCGGAGGTCGGTGGGCACGGGGAGACCTTCGTTCTTGCCTTCCTCAACGACCCATACGCCTTCGCCTCCGCCGTTGAGCAGGAGCGCAAATTCAGCGTTCTTCATTTCGCTGTAGTCCATTCCTTCCACCTCGTAGATGGGGTTGTTGTCGAGTTCGGCGTAGGGATAGGTGTTGATGTCGGCTGCGTAGTAGCAGTTCTTGATGCTCATCTCAACGCCTTCCACGAGGTAGTAGGGGAAGATGGGAGCCAAGTTCATGGCCACTTCGTTGAACGCACCCGTGTTGTAGCAGTTGCGGATGGTCACCTTGCCAGAGAACGAGGGTTCGAGGGTGGCAAGGATACCGGCTGCATAAGCGTTGGCAACTTTCTGGCTGTTGTTGATGGTGACATCGCCGGTGTTGTAGCAGTCCTGGACAAGGATGGCACTGGTTGCGCTGCAAACGATACCGGCTGCGCTGAGGTTTTCGTCCGAAATGCTGCCCGTGTTGCCACAACGTGCAATGACTACATCGGGTACATAAGAGATGGCGAGGATGCCGGCAGTGTAGCCATATTCGCCGCTTACGGTGGCAGCGTTTGTACAATCGGTGATTTCTACGGGACCGGGGTTGAGGGCACCGGCGCAGATACCGGCGGCATAGTAGAAGTAGTCATCTACCTTCACGCTACCCGTGGTGTGGCAGTTGGAGATGGTCGACTGGATGGCGGCACCTGCGATGGCGGCCACGCCGAAGCCGGCGTAGAACGAACTCTTGGAAACGGTGAGGTTCTTGACGGTCGCACCCGAAATGATACCGAAGAGACCGGCGAAGCCGTAGCTGTCCCAGCTGACGCTGATATCGGAAATGGTGTGGTCGTCGCCGTCGAACGTACCGCTGAAGGGACGGATGGCATCTTCGCCCTCGCGACCGAAGTTGTTGCCGATGGGGCGGAAGTTGCCGGCGGAGCTCATGCTGAAGTCGTTCGTGACTATGAAGTACTGGCCCTCGAAGGTGTTCTTCTCATACTCTACGCTGTAGCTGAGGTCGAGGAGGTCGGAGGCGCAGGAGATGCGGTAGGGGTCTTCGGCCGTACCCTGACCGCCGCTGAAGAGCATGTTCTCGTCCTTCTCTGCCTTGGCCACGAGCTTCACGCTGGTGGAGTAGCCGTACCAGTCGATCATGACGGCGGCATTGATGTCGCCACGCTGGTTGGCGGTGCAGGTTACGCTGACGATGCGTTCGCCTGCCTTTTCGCCGTCGCGTTCCTCCAGGCTGAAGGCGGATGCGCCCACGCCGGCGAGTTCAACGAAGGGCTTCACGTCGGTGTCGATGCCCGAATAGGTCAGGGTGAACTCCTGCGTGGCCTGCTCGCCAATCTTCAAGGTGCCGAAGTCGAGCTGCGACACGGAAGTCTGGAGCACGACGGGGTCGCCGGCAGCATCGGTGATGCTGATGTTGTCGATGTTGGTGATGTAGCTGTAGGAAGACTGCTTCGTGAGGTCATAGGTGGCGTAGTCTGCACGCACGATGCGGATGTAGCCGCTCTCGTAGTTCACGGTGCGCTCGATGCGTTCGGACTTTTCCTGTGCCATGAAGGGGTTGCCGATGGTGGTCCAGGTTTCCCCGTCGGTCGAAGCCTGCAGGATCCACTCAATCTGGTAGGCGCTCCAGCGGGCATTGGCACAGAGGGTGAAACTTACCGTACCGATGCTGCGGGGGGTCATGAGGGTGAAGTTGGTAATCTCGTTGCCGGGCTTCGTCGGGCTACCTACTTCGCCGTAGATGCGCATGGAGCCTTGGCCGTCGTGGTAGTCATCGCCGTCGGCATTGGAGCGGACGCCATACATGTGCCATTCCAGTCCGTTGAGGTTGGCTTCGATGGCTTTGCGCGGCCCTTCACCGCCCGTGTCCGTGGCAAAGGATTCGAAGTCGTAGGTCCAGGTGTCGGCCTGAGCGGGCAGGGCGAGTGCGAGCAGGCCGAGGAGGATGGTGTAGAGTTTCTTCTTCATAAACAATTGAGTATTTGGGTTTTGTAGTTTTTGCAGAATGGGGAAAACGGTAGCGCGAGGGCTTACAGCACCTTGACGCCCATGGTTTGTCCGATCTTCACGACAACGGGGCGGTTCGTCTGGAGCTGGATGCGGTTTTCGCCTTCGTGTAGCACCTCCTGCTGGAGGAGTCGGCCGTCGGCGCCGTAGACGTTGACCGTCTGGCCCGCCTGGTCGCGTGCGTCGATGACGAGGTCGCCGCCTTGCTTCTTCACGACAGCTGTAGGCGCATCGAGACGCACGTGGTTCACGGCTGCAGGCGCTTCGTCGTTATATTCGAGGGCGAGCATGCGGAAGTATTGGCCCTCGACGGTGATGATGCCGCCCGAAGCTTGCGTGAGCGTCTTTCCGTTGTAGAGCACGGGCCAGCCCATCTCGTCGTATCCTACGAGCGTGAAGCCGCGGCCTTCGAGTTCGCGGGTGATTTCGCTCTCGTCCTGGTAGCCGAGTCGGGTAGCGTTGTTCACGAGGGTGTAGGCACCGATGAGCTGTCCGTCTTCGTTGAACATGTTGTAGACGATGGGGTACTCATAGTTGTCGGTGTAGTAGATTTCAAACCAGGCGAGTTCTTCGGGAGTCATGCCGGGGTTGATGGCGGCGTAGGTGTCGTTGTAGTCGATGTAGCCCGCGCCTTTCATGGCCTCGTCCACAGCGTTGCGGCCGATGCCCCAGTCGCTGAGGAGCACGGGAAGCTGGGCGGGGACGCTGTCGGCAACGGTGACGTTGAAGGTCACTTCGTCGAGCCGGTGGTCGTAGTCGGGAAAGTCCTTGAAGGAGGGCGACTCCTGGTAAATGGCGAGGACTACCTTGGTCGTGCCCGTCTGGAGGCCCTTGAACCAGGCTCCGCCCTGCTGCACGATGGTGGCGTTGGCCGTTTCAAACTCCACGGCGATGCGCGGATGGTCGGCGAGGTAGTTCATGACGGTGGGGGAGAAGGACTTGATGAACATGTGGTTTTGGGTGCCGACGGGGATAACGATCTGGTCGGAAACGAGTTGTGTGGTCTCCTGCTGGGCGTGGGCCGTGAGACTGCCCGCTGCAAGCAGACCGAGAGAGAGTAAAAAGGTCTTCATGCGATAAGGGGTGTTTGGGTTTTCCTTTTGTGTCGGTTGGGGGTGAGAGCCTGTGGCTTTCGGGTGGCAAATGTACATCTTTATTTATTATTTCAAAACAAACGTAAAGAAAATATGCGTTCGGGTTGAAAAATGTCTTTTCTGGTCTTCGGTGCAGGGCTGCCTGCCGCGGGATATTCGCGCGGGAAGGCGGGGCAAACGGGATGTTTTTTCTACATTTGCACCCATGGAACAGATTATTCTCAATGCCGACAGTGGCGCCACGAAAACGGAATGGGTGGCCACTTTGCCCGACGGACGCGAACTTTGGCGCGGACGGACACAGGGCATCAATCCTTTTCAGATGACAGAAGCGGAGATTGTGGCTTCATTGCGTCCGTGTGCGGAACTGCTCGATTGGGGGCAGCGTGCGGGGGAGCTGCGCTTCTACGGCGCGGGATGCCGCGCTGCGGGCCTCAACAGGGTGCGGCTCGCCCTGGAGACGGTCTTTCCCGACTTGGACGTGTTGGTGGTGGGGAGCGACTTGCTGGGCGCGGCGCGGGCGTTGTTTGGCGAAGGGAGCGGCATTGCCTGCATCCTGGGCACGGGGAGCAACAGCGGACTTTATCTCTCCGGTCAGCTTGCGGCGAATGTGGCGCCGCTGGGGTTCATTCTCGGCGATGAGGGAAGCGGGGCGGTGCTTGGCCGGCGGCTGCTCGGCGATGTGCTGAAGGGGCAGTTGCCGCAGGAACTTTGCAAGCAGTTTGTGGCGGACTATCCCGAAGCGACGCCCGAGGCGGTCATCGAACGTGTGTACCGTGGGTCGCGCCCTTCGGCCTATCTGGCGGGGTTTGCTCCTTTTCTTCACCGCCACCGCGGCGAGCCTGCCGTGGCGCGGTTGCTCGCGGAGGAGTTTGACCGCTTTTTCCAGCGCAATGTGGCCGCCTACGGGCGCAGCGACTTGCCCGTGGGCTTCGTGGGCAGCATAGCCTATCATTTCCGGGAGGAAGTTGCTGCAGCGGCCGCGCGCCACGGCTACCTGCTCGGCGCGGTGCGACAGGCGCCGCTTTGAGGCAGCCGGGAGGGGGCGGCGGTAGGGCTGTGCGCCTCGCGCGCGTGAGCGTACATATCTATATTTATTAGGGCGAAAAATCCTTCAATCCTTCAGCTGGCTTCTTCTTGTTCCTGAAAATTAAGGGGAAACAGGCTGAAGGATTTGATTTTCAAATCCTTCAGCCGCGTTCAGCCAGTCTTCCTTTCGACGGTCCACCACGCGTCAAGTGTGAAGGTTCGAAAATCCAATCCTTCACACTGTTTTCCCTTGGGGCTCATGGGAAAACATTCGTTCTGTGAAGCTGTGAAGCATTTTTTTCGCCTTTAAAATACGTATATATAGACGCGAAAACGAGGCCTTTTTGCTCCTTGAACTCCCACCGCGGTGGGACACCGTGACTCCTGCTCCCGCGCATATTAGGGGCATCGGTGTCCTCACCGCGGGGCGGCTGCCGCAGCTCCAACTCCCGCGTATATGAGGGGCAGCGGTGTCCTCACCGCCAGACGGCTGCAAACCTCGCGCTTTCACAGGCTTGGGCCATTGGGTTGAAAGAATGCGCGCATTTCCAGCTGCCGCAACGCTTCCGCCCACAGAATTTTCAATTCGGCACTTCGGCGGGCCGAAGCCTGCGATTGAAAATCCAAAGCCGCCTCGCGTTTTGCCCATGCGCCGCCTTCGCTTGGACGGAGGGGTGCGGGGCTGCCCGGGCACTGAAGCTGGGTGAAGCAGGCGGGTGAGGCGGGCGAGGCGAGTGAGGAAAAATATTTTTCAAAAAACAAAGGAAAAGTTTGGCCAAGAAAAATCAAAGCACTACCTTTGCACCCGCAAAACGACAAACGTTTGCATCTATATGGGTAAGTGCTGTACGGCCAGCTCCCTTCGAATCCTCCAGGGCTTGACCGCAGCAAAGGTAGTTGGTTGTAGCGGCGCGATACAGTTAGCTTGCCCACCCGCCTCTTTAGCTCAGTTGGCCAGAGCACGTGATTTGTAATCTCGGGGTCGTTGGTTCGAATCCGACAAGAGGCTCTTGATAGAGGAGGTCGAAAGATTTCCTCTTTTTTGTTTTTGTCCTGAATCAGATACTTTATGGAAGAGAAGCATCGTGGCAAGCCACAGACAACGCAAGGCGGCTTTCAGCTGAAAGCCAAGCATGTCTGTATGCTGCTTTCTGCCATTCTTGTCGTACTGGGGGCATTCGCCTATCAATCCTATCAGGAGTGGCAGGAGGAAGTCGAAGGGGCCAATAGACAAACGCAAATGTTTTTGTCCGGAGGGCCAAGGATAAGCAGCTATGCCCAAATCCAGGAATGTATAGATGGTGTCAATGAGACCTTTGCGTGTAAGGCGCAGCACCTGGAACTGGTCAAATCCCACTTTCATGCCTGCCTGGCCGCCCGTATTCCATTTGAAGAAAGTCCCTTTGCCAAGCGCTGGACAGCGCAATACCAGTATTATTTCACGGTGAAAGAATAGCCGCCACAGAAGGCTTGTTGGACAAAATGGACAAAATGATTGCGAGGCGCATTTTTTTGTGCCTGGCGATGGCTCAGCCGCACTTTTTTGCCTACTTTTGCCGCCGCAAAACAAAACTGACAAAATCTAAAGCTGATTATGAGTAAGATGATTCGCTTGGAAACAAGTAAGGCTGTGCAGTTTCTGGCTGCCGGCGCCGTAGAGGCCCTGGAGCCCCGCGTGAAAGCTGCCCAAAAAGCACTTGAAGAAGCTACCTGCCCCGGCAACGACTTCCTGGGCTGGATGCACCTCCCCTCCAGCATTTCGAAAGCGTTCATTGCCGAACTGAACGAGGCTGCGCGCGTGCTGCGCGAAAACTGCGACACCATCGTGGTGGCAGGTATCGGCGGCAGCTACCTGGGCGCACGCGCTGTGATCGAGGCACTGGCCAATGGCTTTGACTGGCTCGTGGCCGACAGAAAGAACCCCGTGATCCTCTTCGCGGGCAACAACATCGGGGAAGATTATCTCTACGAACTTACAGAATACCTCAAGAACCGCCGATTCGGCATCATCAATATTTCCAAGAGCGGTACGACCACCGAAACCGCCCTTGCCTTCCGTCTGCTCCGCAAGCAGTGTGAGGAACAGCGCGGCATCGAAATGGCACGCAAGGTCATCGTGGCTGTAACCGACGCCAAGCGCGGCGCTGCCCGCACCACGGCCGACAAGGAAGGCTACAAGAGCTTCATCATTCCCGACAACGTGGGCGGACGCTTCTCCGTGCTCACTCCCGTGGGTCTGCTCCCCATCGCCTGTGCTGGTTTCGACATCGAAGCCCTCGTGGCCGGTGCTGCCGACATGGAACGCCAGACGGCGCCCGAAGTGCCTTTCGCAGAAAACCCCGCCGAACAGTATGCGGCCGTGCGCAACGCACTCTATGCTGCGGGCAAGAAAACTGAAATTCTCGTGAACTACCAGCCCAAGCTCCACTACATGAACGAATGGTGGAAACAGCTCTACGGCGAAAGTGAAGGCAAGGACGGAAAGGGCATTTTCCCCGCTGCCGTAGACTTCACTACGGACCTCCACTCGATGGGACAGTGGATCCAGGAGGGCGAACGCACCATCTTCGAAACGGTCGTTTCGGTCGAACAGCCCTGCCACAAGATGCTCTTCCCGCATGACGAAGAGAACCTCGACGGACTGAACTTCCTCGAAGGCAAGCGCGTGGATGAGGTGAACAAGATGGCTGAGCTGGGTACGCAGCTGGCCCACGTGGACGGCGGTGTGCCCAACATGCGCGTGGTGGTCGAAAAGCTCGACGAGTACAACCTTGGCCAGCTCATCTATTTCTTCGAACGTGCCTGCGGCATCAGCGGCTTGCTCCTCGAGGTGAACCCCTTCAACCAGCCCGGTGTGGAGGCATACAAGAAGAATATGTTTGCCCTCCTCGGAAAGCCCGGCTACGAGGCTGAAACGGAGGCTATCCAGAAAAGACTGTAAGAAATCATGATACAGACTGTAATCAGTCGCTATCTCCACAAGCACGGCTTCGAGGCTTTCACCCCGAAAGCCGTGCTTTTCGATATGGACGGCGTGCTCTTCGACTCCATGCCGTACCACGCCCGCTCTTGGGCACAGGTGTGTAGCGAACATGGCCTCGAGATGTCGGCCGAAGAGGCTTATCTCCACGAGGGCCGCACAGGGGAGGATACCATCCAGATACTCTCGCGCCGGTTGCGGGGTCGCGATGCTTCGCCCGAGGAGGTGGAGGAAATCTATGCAGGCAAATGCCGCCTGTTCAACGCTTGTCCCGAGGCACCCTTGATGCCCGGTGCGGCAGACGTGCTGCAGCGGGTGCGCGAGGCGGGCCTGGAAATCGCCGTGGTCACAGGGAGCGGGCAACGCTCGCTGCTGGACCGCCTGCAAACGTGCTACCCCGGCTTCTTCACGCCCGAGCGCGTGGTGTCGAGCAAGGACGTGCGGCGCGGAAAACCTTCGCCCGAACCTTATCTGCTGGGACTCGAACGCGTGGGGCTCCAGCCGTGGGAGGCCATCGTGGTGGAGAATGCTCCGCTCGGGGTCGAGGCAGCCGTGGCCGCCCGGATTTTCACCATTGCCGTGAACACAGGGCCCATCCCAGATTCGGCACTGCTCGAGAAAGGGGCTGACTTGCTCTTCCCCTCGATGACGGCATTGGCTGCCGGTTTCCCGGAGATTGTGGGGAAGTGAGTTTTTCTCTTTGTGCTGATATTCCCTCCCTAATTCCTCCGAATCATCTCATTCCTCCAAAATCTATTTCTCCCAACTTAACACTACGCAGATAATGTTGTCCCTTCAAGAGCGCGGCATCTTCAGCCGCACAGAACGGTTGCTGGGCGCGGAAGCGCTGGAGCGTATGGCGGAGCGCCGCGTCATTGTCTTCGGCGTGGGCGGCGTGGGGAGCTGGTGTGCGGAAGCCCTCGTGCGTACGGGGTTCCGTCGTTTGACACTGGTGGACTCCGACCGCGTTTGCCTGACGAATATCAACCGCCAACTCATGGCTACTACGGAAACGGTGGGGGAGGTGAAGGTTGAAGCGCTCCGCCGCCGCTTGCTCGCCATCAATCCCGAGGCGGAAATCACGGCGCTCGAAGAGGTGTTTAGCGAGGAAACGGCCGATTCCTTCCACCTCGAAGACTACGACTATATCGTGGATGCCATCGACTCCCTCCACGACAAGGCCCTCCTCATTCTCCGCGCCTGCCGCACCCGTGCCCGCTTCTATTCCTCGATGGGCGCGGCGCTCAAGCTCGACCCTACGGGAGTGCGCGTGGCGGAGTTCTGGAAAGTGCGGGGCTGTCCCCTCGGGGCTGCGTTGCGCCGCCGTTTCAAGAAAGAAGGCGTACGTCCCGCCCGCCGCTTCAAGTGTGTCTACAGTGAAGAACTGTTGCCGAATCGCGGCGAAGCGGTGGACTGTGCCTCGCTGGGCTGTCCCTGTGCCGGCCGCAGGGAGGAAGAGCCCGAGTGGCATGCGCGCAAGGTACACGTGAACGGCAGCCTTGTCCACATCACCGCCCTGTTCGGTTTCACCCTGGCGGGACTCATCATTCAAGACGCGAGCAAGTAGCTGCGCGTCTTTTGTTAGTTAGAGATAAAAATCCTCGCAAAGCGCCGTGTAGTCCGCCGAGCGGCGCCCGTCCGTGCCAACCAGTTCCAGGGTGTTTTCTTCGAGCGCTCCCTCGCGTAGGCTCCATTCGAGCAGCACGCGCTTGGCCGGTTTGCCCTTGCGCGTCACCACGTGGGTCCGCCGTCTCAGGTGCCAGCCGTAGAGTGCGGCGAGCGGCAGGAAGCAGGGTAGGGCAGGGGCTGGTAGGATGAGGGCCAGGCGAGTGTCGGGACAGTCCGCATCCGCGAGCAGCCGGGCGGCTTCGAGCAGCGCCTCGAACCCCAGTCCGCCGCCAGCGGTGTGTCGGGCCGTGGCGCGGGTGGCCGAAGGCGGGAGGAGCGACTCCTGGTGGTAAGGCGGATTGCTCAGGATGCAGTCGAATCGCTGTCCCGAGTAGTCTTTGGCAAACCGCATTACATCGGCTTCCACCACCTCCACGCGGTCGGAGAAAGGTGAGCGTGCGGCATTCAGCCGTGCATCGGCAACCGCCTCGGGGTCGATTTCGACCGCCACGACCTGTGCCGTCTCTGCGCGCTGGGCTGCCATGAGCGCAATCAGTCCGCTGCCGCACCCAATGTCCAAAATGCGCCGGGAGCCAGCCACGGAGGCCCATGCGCCGAGCAGCACCCCGTCGGTTCCCACCTTCATGGCGCAGTGTGTATCGTCTATGAGAAATTGCTTGAATTGAAACATGTGGAAAAAGTAGTGCAAGGAAGAGCTGCAGTATCTCACCGCAGTATTGTCTGCCTTGGCGAAGTTCGTTTCTTAGAATTACTGCGGTGAGACACCGCAGTTCCGCAGTAATGCCTGTCTTGGCGAAGCAAAGATAGTCCAAAGCGAGAGCTGTACAAGAGAATTTCTTGTTTTTTTTGGAAGTACTGCGGTGTGGCACCGTGACACCGTGGTAAATCAATGCAAGGAGCTGAAAGATTGTTCAAGCAAGAGCATCAAGCACATATAACCTGATTGTCACTTCACTCTACCCTGTGCTTAGTGCTTTTAAGCTTTTAACCTGACAAGTTGTCTTCGCCTTCCTTTTGTTGTGGCAGTCGTCAAAAGTCGAGGCTCTGAACAGTACAAATGGATTCTCTTCTCCACTTGCTGTCCGTTCGGTTGCACAGGAAACAATTGCATGAGAAAGTTGAGATACCTGTATTTCATTGAAGAATGACTTCCTTGGTAAGTAAGCATATCTTCTCTGCAAGGTATGTCGCGACAGCTGAGTCGTGCCTGTTACGTTGGCTATTTGAGGACTATCCTCGTCGATCCGTCACTCATGTGGATGATATTTATGCCGCAGTTGATGCCGTTGCTTCTCTTTCCTTCGGCGTTGTAGATGGCATCTATGGAGGTATCCTTATCAGTAGCTGTATCCTCAATTGCGTCAGACGTTATGGGCAGGATGCTACCGAAGTTGTTCCAATCAGATGTCGTTTGATAGGAGTTCAATGAAGTTGCTTGGACATAGAGAACTGCTTGTCTAATCAAAGAGTCTCTGAAGAAGTCGCCTTTTAATGCAGTGGGCATTTCGCATATAACAGTAGCAAGGGAAGAGCAGAAAGCGTATTTAGAAGTGATTGATTATCAGTTATTTGTAGTTAATACGGTAGAAAAGTGGATTGGGTTCTATTTGTGGGTTTACGGAAAGTGAAGATTTAACGATTTTAACTTGCTTTTACGTGCAAATGTGAGGTTTGGATGACAAAATGAGGGAAGAGAAGAGAAATAAAGGGATGCCGTGAAAAGAGAAAATAGGATGGGTTGCTGTTGTAACGATACCCATTCTCTTATATGGATATACAGACAACTTTACTTTATTGTCTGTATATATACAAGAGGTATAAAGTCAAGTGATGCAAGGGGGATGGGGTGGTGAGGTGGTAGGTCTTTTCTTCTTTTGACGGCAAAATTTGTTTCGATTTGCGCTGATGAGGTGGGTACAAACCACCCCATCGGGTATAAGAGTATATGGATAGACTATTTACCTGCATACATATAAAGGTGGATATGAAGAATAATTTCGCAAATTACAAATCTCGCAAAATTGTCATCTGATAAAGATGCCTTGACTTTATTGACTGTTTATATATAAGTGAATATAGTCAAGTTGCGTTGGTGGCAGGTCTTTTCTTTTTTCGACGGTCCCTATCTTTGTTATCGGGTGCTCCACAATGGCTCGTTCTGCCAGTTGCCTGAAGGGAAGCCCAGTGCGCCGAGGTCAACTTCGGGATATTCTGCGAAGAGAGCCTGCATCTTGTCCAGCATGTCATTTCCTGGAGATATGATATTGAGGAAGTATTTGATGATGCAGAGATCAAAATAGGTGCGCATGGAGTCGGTCGGTAGGGTAATCCAGCATCCGATAGGATTGCTTGGTATGGCAGGTTGCATGGCATTCCGTTTGTTCCATACCCTTGCGTGATGGCCACATGCGTTGCGAGTTACAGCTATGACGGTCATCCATGACTCAAAGACCCCCATCTGCAATCCGAATCTTTTGGCTATACGCTTGCGTATGCGGTTCTGCTTGATGTTTCTGTAAATGGCGTTCACGTTGCCGATAGTAAGCAACTCGCCTAATATCCATGACGGTGGGAATGGATTAGAATAAGTATTCTTGAAATGCTGTATAAACTCCTCTTTGGACTTGGCATATTCTCCGCTGATGGCTCGCATCGTCTCGTTGAATTTTGCACTGTCAAGGAAATATGCCGGTGTGGTAAGCCAAAACGGATCGTTAGTCATTTCTGCGGGTATCTGCATTACAGCCCTACGAACTGCTATCTCGATTTTCTCAATCTCATTGAACATCAAAAGTCGAAGTTTCTTGTCGAAACGATACAGCATCATGACTTTCTTGAATGTAGCCCCTTCTTTGAAAATATGGGCAGTCTTTGGAGTCTTAAGCAAAGGGTACATATAGGCGGACAAGCGATAATAACCGATATTATCCAAATAATCCTCGGCTTTCCGCTGGTCTTCTATATACAAGCCTCTTGAACGAAGCAAGGTGACAAGTTCTGCTGATGAAGAGAACTGCTTTATGAATGGAATAAGATGTGCCATAAACAAAAAACGCCTCGCACGATTTGAGCATTGTTAAGAGGCTTGGCGAGGACTGACGATGCAAAGGTACGACTTTTATTTGAGTTGTGCAAGAGTTTGGGGAGAAAAGTGATGATTTGACGCAATAGTGTCCTAAATAATTTGTCCCAATATCATGTCAAGTCGCATCAAATCGGTGTGACTTGATGTTTTCCCATATTACCAAAACAGCGCATAC
>CAMGGA010000033.1 GCA_946055515.1 uncultured Bacteroidales bacterium | reverse complement strand
CGCTCCTCGCCAACCAGCAGAACATCTTCGAGGGCCTCAACATCCGCTACTTCGGGCCCACCGACGGACACAACGTGGTGGAACTCGTGCGCGTCCTGCGCGAGATAAAGGAGATGAAAGGCCCCAAGCTCCTCCACATCCACACGGTGAAGGGCAAAGGCTACAAGCCCGCCGAAGAGGAAGCCACCATCTGGCACGCTCCGGGCAAGTTCGACATCGAGAGCGGCGAACGCCTCGTCGAAGCGCCCACGCGCCCCACCCCGCCGAAGTTCCAGGACGTGTTCGGCCACACGCTGCTCGAACTGGCCCAGGCCGACAAGCGCATCATCGGCGTGACGCCCGCCATGCCCACGGGCTGCTCCATGAACATCCTGATGAAGGCCATGCCCGACCGCGCCTTCGACGTGGGCATTGCCGAGGGCCACGCCGTGACCTTCAGTGCGGGCATGGCGAAGGAGGGACTGTTGCCCTTCTGCAACATCTACTCTTCGTTTGCCCAACGCGCCTACGACAATCTCATTCACGACGCGGCCCTGCTGGGGCTGAACATGGTGCTCTGCCTCGACCGCGCAGGCTTGGTGGGCGAAGACGGCCCCACGCACCACGGCGCCTTCGACCTTGCGGCCCTGCGCCCCATCCCGAACCTCACGATTTGTTCGCCCTACGACGAGGCCGAACTCCGCCGCCTCATGTTCACGGCCACGCAGCCCGGCTGCGGCACCTTCGTCATCCGCTATCCGCGCGGAAGCGGCTCGCTCGTGGACTGGCGCGTACCTTTGGAAGCCGTGCCCGTAGGCAAAGGGCGCCGCCTGAAGGAAGGGCGCGACGTGGCCGTCGTGACGCTCGGCCCCATCGGCACAGAAGCTGCCCGCGCCATCGAAGCTGCAGAGAAAAACAATCCAGGGCTCTCCGTGGCCCACTACGACCTCCGCTTCCTGAAACCGCTCGACGAAGCGCTCCTCCACGAGGTGGGACGCCAGTTCCGCCGCGTTGTCACGGTGGAAGACGGCGCACTCCTCGGCGGCATGGGCAGTGCCCTGCTGGAATGGTTTGCCGACCATGGCTACCGCCCCGACGTGGTGCGGCTCGGACTGCCCGATGCCTTTGTCGAACACGGCACGGTGGCCCAGCTCCGCCAAATTGTGGGGCTCGATGCAGCGCATATCTGTGCGGCCATTGCAGGCAATGCGGCCGCCGACGTTAAAGCATAATCCTTTTGCAATGAAAATCATCATAGCAGGAGCGGGTGCCGTGGGCACCCACTTGGCCAAACTCTTCTCGCAGGAGCACCACGACATCACGCTCATGGACGAGACTCCCGAGAAGCTCGAAGACCTGGCCTCCGATTTCGACATTCTCACCCTTCCCCTTTCGCCATCGTCGATTTCGGCGCTGCGCGAGGCGGAGGTGGACCGTGCCGACCTCTTCATCGGCGTCACCCCCGACGAGGCACACAACATGACAGCCTGCATGCTCGCCTCGAAGCTGGGCGCAAAGAAGACTGTGGCACGCGTGGACAACTACGAATACACGTTGCCCGAGCACCGCGAGTTTTTCCGCACCGTGGGCATCGACTCCATCATCTATCCCGAAATGCTGGCGGGACAGGAAATCCTCCACAACATCAAGCGCAGCTGGATCCGCCAGTGGTGGGAAGTGCAGAACGGCGCACTCATCCTCCTCGGCGCCAAACTCCGCCGCTCGGCGCAAATACTCGAGCAGCCGCTGAAGGACCTTTGCGGTCCCGACTCCCCCTACCACATCGTGGCCGTAAAGCGTGCCGACGAGACAGTCATTCCCCACGGCGGCGACTGCCTCCACGACGGCGACATCGTCTACTTCATGACCACGCCGAAGTACATCAACTACATCCGCGACCTCGCCGGCAAGGAAGACTACCCCGACGTGCAGAACGTGTTCATCATGGGCGGAGGAAGCACGGCGGTCCACCTCGTGAACGCCATGCCCGACTACATGCGCGCCAAAATCATCGAGGCCAACCCGCGCCGTGCCGAACGGCTCAACGAGGTGGTGAAAAACAAGCACACGCTCATCATCCACGGCGACGGCCGCGACCTCGGGCTCCTCGAGGAAGAGGGAATCCGTAAGGCGCAGGCATTTGCGGCGCTCACGGAAAATTCCGAGACGAACATCCTGGCCTGCCTGGCCGCCAAGCGCCTCGGCGTGAGGAAAACGGTGGCCATGGTGGAAAACACGGACTACATCAGCATGGCCGAAAGCCTCGAAATCGGCACCATCATCAACAAGAAGACCTTCGCGGCCAGCCACATCTACCAGATGATGCTCAAGGCGGACATCACCTCCGTGAAGAGCCTCACCGTGGCCAACGCCGACGTGGCAGAGTTCTCCGTTTCGCCCGAAGCCCGCGTGGTACACCAGGCCGTGAAAGACCTCGGCCTACCCTCCATGGTCACGCTCGGCGGACTGGTCCGCGACGGCGAAGGCCAACTCATCAACGGTTCCACCCTCATCCAGCCCGGCGACACCGTAGTAGCCTTCTGCCTCGCGGGAGGCATCAAGAAGCTCGAAAAGTACTTCAAATAAGCAGCCTCACCCTGCGTTCCAAACGTCATGCTCAACCTACCAATCGTCTACAAAGCCCTCGGCACGCTCGTCTACCTCGAAGCCCTCATGCTGGCCCTCTGTCTCGGCGTAGGCCTTTCATTTGGTGAAACGGAGTGGGCCACATTCGGCATCCCCACCGCCGTAGCCATCGCCTTGGGCTTCCTGTTCCGCTTCATGGGCCGCCATGCAGAGAACCGCATGGGGCGCCGCGACGGATTTCTCATCGTTTCCGTCACCTGGGTAGTCTTCACCCTCATCGGCATGCTCCCCCTCCTTGTCGGCGGCCACCAGCCCCGCCTTGCGGCCGCCTTCTTCGAGATCATGTCGGGCTTCTCCACCACGGGAGCCACCTGCATCGACGACATCGACGCCCTGCCCCGCTCCATCCTCCTTTGGCGCAGCCTCACCCACTGGTTGGGCGGCATGGGCATCGTTTTCTTCACCATCGCCATCCTGCCCAACATGGGTGGCGGCGAAACAAAACTCTTCGCCGCCGAGGCCACGGGACTGAAGATTGGCAAACTCCATCCGCGCATCAGCACCACGGCGCGCTGGATCTGGAGCATCTACCTCATCCTGACGGTGGGCTTCTCCGCGGGCTACTACCTCTGCGGCATGAACTGGTTCGACGCTGTGAACCACGGACTCAGCACGATTGCCACGGGCGGCTTCTCCACCCACACGGCCAGCATAGCCTATTTCGGCAGCGACCTGATAGAATGGGTCAGCACGGCCTTTATGTTCTTGGCGGGCATCAACTATACCCTGCTCTACGTGTTCCTCATCAAGGGCCGCCTGCGCTTTGTGTGGCGCGACGAAGAGCTCCGCCTCTACCTCTGTCTGCTGCTCCTCACGGCCCTCGGCTCCACCGCCATTCTCCACTACGCCGACGGACTGAACTTCGCCGATGCCCTGCGCAGCAGTTTCTTCAACACCGTATCGCTCCAGACCACCACTGGCCTCACCGACGAAGACTTCATGACGTGGCACCCCACGGTGTGGCTGCTCCTCACCTTCGTCGGCGTGTTCGGCGCCTGTGCCGGCTCCACAAGCGGCGGCTTGAAACTCGTGCGCCTGTTGATGTTGGTCAAATTGGTCCGCGCCGAGTTCCGCCAGCTGCTCCACCCCCACGCCGTACTCCCCACGCGCATCAGCGGCACTACCGTCACGGCGCAGATGGGCCGCACGCTGATGGTATTCTTTGCCGTTTACCTCTTCCTGCTTTTCGTCTCCATCCTGGCCATGGTCGGGATGGGCCACTCGTTGCTCGACGCCTTTGGCCTGGCCATTTCATCTTTCAGCAACATCGGTCCTACCGTGGGCCACGAGATAGGTCCGCTCGCCTCGTGGGGCTCGCTGAACGATGCCTGCCTCTGGATCAACTCCTTCCTCATGCTGGCTGGCCGTTTGGAAATTTTCTCCCTCTTGTTGCCGCTCACGCCCGCCTTCTGGCGCGACGAATAATCCGCACGGACTGGCCGCTGCCATTCCCGTGCGCAGCTCTGTCCTCACCCCTTTGCCACTATCATGAAACTTTCTATGGTCAAATCCTCCCTTCCGCTGCTCGGCCTGCTTCCCCTGGCCACCCTGGCCCAGGAGCAACGGCCAAACATCATTCTCTTAGTTGCAGACGACTTGGGCTACGGCGACTTGTCGTGCTACGGAGCCACGCGAGTCTCCACGCCGACGGTAGACAGCCTCGCGGCCCACGGACTGCGCTTCACCAACATGCACGCCTGCGCCTCCACCTCCACGCCTTCGCGCTACGCGATGCTCACGGGCATGTACCCCTTCCGCCGCCCGGGAACGGACGTGGCGGCTGGTAATGCGGGGGCTATTATCCAGAAAGACCAAGTGACTGTAGCCAAACTCCTGCAACAGGCGGGCTACGCTACGGCGGCAATCGGCAAATGGCACTTGGGACTGGGCACGCAGACGGCCATGCAGGATTGGAATGGTGAAATAGACCTCACACCCCGCGACCTGGGCTTCGACTACCACTACATCATGGCGGCCACGGCAGACCGCGTGCCCTGTGTCTATCTCGAACAAGGCCGCGTGGCGAACTTCGACCCGCAAGCGCCCATCGAAGTGAGCTACAAAAAGAACTTTGAGGGGGAACCTACGGGGCGCACGCACCCCGAACTGCTCACCAAGCTCCGCCCCTCGCACGGCCACGACCAGACCATCGTGAACGGAATCTCCCGCATCGGCTTCATGAAGGGCGGCGGCCAGGCACTCTGGCGCGACGAGTCGATTGCCGACAGCATCGTGAGCCACGCCATCGGCTTCATGGACCGACACCGCGAAGAGCCCTTCTTCATGTATCTCTGCACCAATGATGTCCACGTGCCGCGCCTGCCGCACGAACGTTTCCGCGGCCTCAGCCCCATGGGACTGCGCGGCGAGGCCATCCTACAGTTCGACTGGACTGTAGCCCAACTCACACAAGCCTTGAAGGAGCGCGGACTGGACAAGAACACGCTCATCCTCATCACCAGCGACAATGGCCCGGTGCTGGACGACGGCTACGACGACAAGGCGGTTGAACTCGCCGGCGACCACGCTCCTGGCGGCCCTTGGCGTGGCGGAAAATACAGCGCATTTGAAGCAGGCTCCGTGGTGCCTTTCATCGTCTATTGGCCCGAAAGCGTGAAGGGAGGGCGCACGAGTGATGCACTCACCTCGCTCATCGATGTGCCCGCGACGTTGGCAGCATTGGCTCAAACGGAAATGCCGGAAGGAGCAGCCCCCGACAGCGAAGACCACCTCTCCACTTGGCTCGGACGCGACCGCCATCCTCGCCGCTTTGCCGTGAGCATGGCTTCGAACCGCAGCCTCGTGCTCCGCACGCAACGCTACAAATACATTTCTCCCTCCAAGGGTGGTCCCATGATCACTTGGGGCCCAGAAATCGAAACGGGCTACCGCGCCACGCCGCAACTCTACGACCTCTCGCGCAAGCCCTACGAAGGCAAGGACCTGGCGGACAAGAAGCCGCGCAAACTCCGCGAAATGGAAGAGCTGTTGGAAGAAATTCGCGAGGGGGAATAGGCATTTTCACAACCACACCAAAAGCCCCGAAGGGAGGACTGCTTCTCGCAAGCAAAGGCTTGAAGCAATCCGCCCTTCGGGGCTTGTCGTGCATAAATGACTTTGTGGCGCGAGGCTACATGAGCAGGATGCCTTTCTCCTTGCAGCGGGCAATCTGGTCTTCGGGCCAGATGGACGCCTGCACTTCGCCGATGTGCGCCTTCTGGAGGAGGAACATACAGAGGCGGCTCTGGCCGATACCGCCACCGATGGAGGGCGGCATGTCGCCCGCAAGGAGATGGCGGTGAAAACTCAGTTCGAGGCGGTCTTCGCAATGGCGAAGGGCGAGCTGGCGGCGCAGCGCTTCCTCGTCCACACGGATACCCATGGAAGAGAGTTCAAAGGGGATGTCCAACACGTGGTTCCACAACATCAAGTCGCCGTTCAGGCCCTTGAAGCCCTCGCTGTTCGGCGTACTCCAGTCGTCGTAGTCCGGCGCACGTCCGTCGTGCGGCTCACCATTGGAGAGTTCGCCGCCGATGCCGATGATGAACACAGCGCCATAGCGGCGGGCAGCCTCAGCCTCGCGCTCCTTCGGCGACAAGTCGGGATATTCCTGCAAGAGTTCTTCGGCATGGACGAAGGTCACTTCGTCGGGCAGCACGGGAGTGATGTGGGGGAACTGCTCAAACACGATTTCCTCCGTCTCGCGGAGCGCCTGGTAGATGAGGCGCACGGTCTGCTTCAGGTAGTCGAGGTTGCGGTCTTCGGTGCGGATGGAGCGTTCCCAGTCCCACTGGTCCACGTAAAGCGAATGGAGATTGTCCAACTCCTCACACGCACGGATGGCATTCATGTCGGTATAGAGGCCATAGCCCGCAGGGATGGAATACGCCCCGAGCTTGGCGCGCTTCCACTTGGCCAAGGAGTGGACCACCTCGGCGTGGCGGTTGTCCATACACTGGATGTCAAAGCCCACAGGGGCCTCCACGCCGTTGAGGTCGTCGTTGAGCCCCGTGCCCGAGAGCACGAAGAGCGGTGCCGTGACGCGGCGCAGGCGCAAGGCCCGCGAGAGGCGCTCCTGGAAAGCCTCCTTGATGAGCTTGATGGCCACCTCCGTGGTTTCGGGGAGGAGCTTGAGGTGGTAATGTTGGGGAATGATAAGAGCCATAGTCTGTATCGTTAAGTCTGGGAAAAAGCTTTAGCGGATGGCGCTGAGGATTTGTGCGAGCCCGTCGGCAGCCTGCTGGAGCGGCTTGGCCACCATGCCTTTCATGAAGAAGTTCACCTCCGCGCCTACCGTCACTTTCATCTTGCTTTCGTAGGTTCCGTGGGGCAAGAGCTGAATCCAGACGTAGAGCTGGATGGGCGCACCTTCCGAAGCGAACTTGATGCACTTGGGTTCTTCGCGTTCGATGATGCGGAGCGTCACCTGGCCGAGGGGGCTCTGGATGGTGAGCGTGTCGGCGGTAAACTCCATTTGTTCGGCATAGCTGCGGAAGTCCGTCATCTTGTCGGCCGGCACCTGCTTGGCCAGTTCTTCCTGCACGGCAGGGTCACTGAGGCGCTCCTTGAGGAAGGCCAGGTTGTTCAGGTCGGCAAAGCGGTCGTAGACCACCTGCTGCGTCTGCGGAATGATTTTTACTTCACTTTCAAATTTGGATAGAGACATTGCTTTATACTTTTTATGTTTGAATACTTGGAATGGAAAAGGCTACCCCCGCCGCAGCAGGATGTAGAGCACCACGGGCACACCGATGAGCGGCGTCAGTGCAGCCAGTGGAAGCACGCCACGCTCGCCGGGCAGGTGGGTGAGGATGAGTGCCAGCAGGGCCACGTCCGCCCCAAGCAATAGGCTGGCGGGGAGCAGGCGGCGATGGTCGGCGGTACGGAGCAGGAGGCGTGCGGCATGGGGCACAGCCAGACCGATGAAGGCGATGGGACCGCAGAGCGCGGTGACGGTCGCCGTGAGGAGTCCCGTGAGAAGGAGCAGCAGCGTGCGCACCCGTTTCACCCCGATGCCGAGGTTGGCCGCATAGTCCGTGCCGAGCAGGAGGGCATTGAGCGGACGCGCCAGCAGGAAGAGGGCCGCCAACGCGGGCAGCGTGAGCAGGGCAAATAGCGGCAAACGGCTGAGCGGCACGCCGGCAAAGTCGCCCATGCCCCAAAGCAGGAAGGAGCGCACGCCTTCGGCCGTGGCATAGAAGTTGAGCAGGGAGATGACGGCGGAGAGCAGGAAACTCAACATCACGCCGCACACGAGCAGAGCGAGATTGCCGCGCAAGAACTGGCTGCAAAGCAGCAACAGCGCTATCACGCCACAAGCTCCCGCAAAGGCCGCCGCCACGGTGAGCAGGGTCCCGCCCCACCCTGCCGCGAGGTTGCCTAAGCTGCCGCCGAAGACGAGGAGTACCAGGGCGGCTCCCAGCGAAGCGCCGCTGTTCACGCCCAGGAGGGAAGGGTCGGCCAAGGGGTTGGCAAAGAGGGTTTGCATCACCAGCCCGCTCCCTGCGAGCGCCGCACCCGCAAGCAGTGCGGTGAAGACTTGGGGCAACCGCACTTCCTGCACGATGAAGCGGGCCGTGGAGTGGGTCTCGCCACCGAAAAGTCCGTGCCACACTTCGGCGGGCGAAAGCGAGACGGTGCCTGAAAGCAATGCGAGCGGACAGAGCACGAGCAGGAGCAACAGGGCGAGGAGGATGCGGTTCAAGGGGTTTGGCTGGTTGGTTCTACAATGTGGAGCGCCGCGTTCGCGTCAGTCGCGGGACGCATGGCGGAGCGGCGTATAGAAGGGAGACGCTGCCTGCTGCGCAGTGGCGGGATGGAAAAGCGCCGAAAGGCTGCGGAGCAGGAGGTCGGGGTGGAAGGGCACTTCTTCGTAGAAGGGGACGTGGAGCGTGTTGCACGCAAACACCCGTTCCTCGCGGAAAGCCCGGAACTCGCGGTAGGCGGGACAGTCAGCGGCCATTTCTTCGTAGGTCAGCGACCGGGGCGCGCCGTACTTCACGAGCCAGAGGTCGGCCTCGCGGGCCCGGGCATAGACGGCCTCGAGGTTGAGCGCAAGACTGCCGCTTTCGGGCCGGTCGGCCCAGAGGAAGTCGGCCCCCGCATCGGTGAGGAGTCGGCCCATGGTGGAGGCCCCGCCGGGCTGGTACCAAACGGACTGGGTGAGGAGGTCGCAGAACACTTTGGGACGCCGCCCGCCATCCTTTGCCACTTGCTTGCGCGCGGCTTCGTAGTTTTCTTCCACTACATCGAAGAGCGAATCGGCCCGCGCCGCGCAGCCCAGCAGGCGGCCATAGAAGCGCATCCACTCCGCACGGCCCAGCGGGGAGGTCTCGAGGTAGTCGGCACATTCTATGAGAGGAATGTCGAGGCGGTCGAGCGCACCGTGGCCCGCGTTTTCAAAGGGGGAGACAAGGACGGCATCACAGCGCCGGGCCTTGAGCACCTCGAGATTGGGGCTCAGGCTCGAACCGAGCGGCACCGCGCCCGTGGCACAGAGTTGCTTCACGCGGGGGCTCACCACGTAGGCCGTATCGGCCAAAGCCGCCACTGCCGCGCCGCAACCGAGGTCGAGCCAGAGGGCGGCGTGGACCGAGGAGAGGAGAGCCGTGCGACGCAAGGGGGTGCGCACCAGCGTGCCTTCGGGAAGCCCCTGGGGCAACTTTTGGCCAGCGGGAACCAACACGTAGGTGGCCAGCAAGCGGTCTTGCTGCCACGGGTTCTTCACCTCCACGCGGCAAAAGCTGTCGGTCTCTTCCATCTGGAGGAGTTCGGCGTAGCGCAAGGCGAAAGGCTCGCCTTCGGAGCGTGGGGGCTGCGCAGGCGAGCATGCGATAAGGAGAAGGGTGAGGAGAAGCAGGACGATGTGTTTCATACAGCACGGGAACAGGGCGGAAAGGCGCACGGTTCAGGTAGTCATTTCGCCCGCAATGCTCGACTTCATCTTCTCGATGACTTCCTGACGCGAGGAGGTGTGGCCCAGCAGGAACATGAGTTTGGTGATAACGGCTTCCACGGTGGAGTCGTAGCCGTTGATTACGCCCGCCTGGAGGAGTTGGAGTCCCGTCTCGTAGCGGTGCATCTCTACCGTTCCTTTGTAGCACTGCGAAATATTCACGACGATGATGCCCTTCGCAATGAGTTGGCGAATGCGCTCCAGGAACCAGGGCTTCTGCGGTGCATTGCCCGAGCCGTAGGTCTTGAGGATAACGGCGCGGAGTCCCTTCACCGTGAAACAAGTGTCCACCACCTCTTCGCGGATACCGGGGAAGAGGGTGAGGAGCATCACGTTGTTGTCCAGGAGGAAGTGAGGCTTGAAGGGCTGGGAGGGGTCAGGCCGGTGGATGAGGTGGGCGTCGTACTTGATGTGGATACCCGCGTGGGCGAGCGGCGCGAAGTTGAAGGAGCGGAAAGCATTGAAGCCTTCGGCATTGATTTTCGTGGTACGGTTGCCGCGCATGAGTTTACTCTCAAAGAAGATGCACACTTCGGGCACCATGGGCTGCCCCTCGGCGTTGCGTGCGGCGGCAATCTCGATGCTCGTCAGCAAGTTTTCCTTACCGTCCGTGCGGAGCTGTCCGATGGGGAGCTGCGACCCCGTCACGATGACAGGCTTGCCCAAGTTCTCGAGCATGAAGCTCAGGGCCGAGGCGGTGAAAGCCATGGTGTCGGTGCCGTGGAGGAGCACGAAGCCATCGTAGTTGTCGTAGTGTTCGGCAATGATGCGCGCCATTTTCACCCAGTAGCGGGGTTCCATGTCGCTCGAGTCGATGGGCGACTCAAAGGCCAGCGCATCAATCTGGTAGTTGAAGCGCTTCAGTTCGGGCACGTGGTGGCGAAACTGCTCGAAATCGAAGTTTTCGAGCGCACCCGTTTCGGGATTTTCAATCATCCCGATGGTGCCTCCCGTATAGATAATGAGAATATGCGGAGTGCGGTTATGGTCCATGGGGGCAAAGGTAGTGCAAACCGAATGCAGAGCAAAAGAAAAGCGAAAGATTTTCTTTTGCTCTGCTGAGGTGCAGCCTACCTTGGCGAAGCAAAGGTAGTGCAAGGCGAGCGCATTGCAAAATAAAAAGCCGAAGGATTTATATTTTGCATTGCCGAGCCGCAGCCTACCTTCGCGAAGCAGAGGTAGTGCAAGGCGAGCGCATTGCAAAATAAAAAGCCGAAGGATTTATATTTTGCATTGCCGAGCCGCAGCCTACCTTCGCGAAGCAGAGGTAGTGCAAACCGAATGCAGAGCAAAAGAAAAGCAAAAGATTTTCCGTGCGTTCAAGGCAAAATAAAAGCAAAGAAAAACAAGAAATCTGCCGCACAGCCCCGAAGGCCCATGCGGCAGATTTCCTGAAAAAGCGAATACGTAGTTTAGTGGCGGAGTTTGTTGAGAATTTTCTTCGCACGGCCCCGCTTGCCCTGCGAATTGCCGTAGCCATAGCCATATCCGTAGCCATAACCGTAGCCATAGCCATAACCGTAGCTCTTGCGGCGCTCGCTCACGTCGTTGATGACGATGCAAAGGTTCTTCAGGCGCTCCTCCTTGTAGATGCGGTCGAGTTCGGGCAGGAAGTCGCGCTCCTGCATGCCCGCACGCAGCACGAAGAAAGTGGTGTCTGCCACGCGGTTCACCACGCTGGCATCCGCCACGGAGAACACAGGCGTGCTGTCGATGAGGATATAGTCGTAGTGCTTGCGGAGCTCCTCGATCAGCTGGTCCAGCCGTTCCGACATGAGCAGTTCAGACGGGTTGGGCGGCATGGTACCTGCGGGAATGAAGTCCACACCCTTGTCGATGCCGTCCTTCACGATGATGTCGTCAAGCTGCGTGTGGTCGTCCGAGAGGAAAGCCGTCAGCCCCACGTGGTGGCCAAAGTTCGTCGAGAGCGTGCGCTTGCGGATGTCCGCGTCGATGAGCACCGTGCGCTTCTGCGCCATGGCGAAGGTGACACACATGTTACGCGCAATGAAGCTCTTGCCCTGCGAAGGCGTGGTGGACGTGGTCATGATGACCTGCGTCGCGTGGCGCATATAGCCCAGGCTGAAGCGCATGATGCGGAAAGCCTCCACGAGGGGCGCGTCGCCCGAGAGTTCCGTGATGAGCGTCTTGCCCGTAGCGTTCTTCATGTGGGGGATTTCGCCCAGCAAGGGCACCGAGGTGGCAGTCTCCACATCCTTGCGGCCGTGGATAGAGACGTCGAGCGCCATGCGCAGCCAGATGAAGAAGGCGGGGATAGCCAGGCCGATGAGCAGCGAGACCAGCATGATGATGGAGCCGCGCGGACTCACCTTCTTGTTGCCGAGCGGGCCCTCCACCAGGCGCACGTTCGCCTCGTTGATAGCCTGCTGCAGCGTCACCTCCTCGCGCTTGTTGAGCAGATAAGTGTAGAGCGCTTCCTTGAGTGCCTGCTGGCGCTGGATGCTGATGCCCTGCTTCTCCTGGTCAGGCGCACTGGCAATCTTGCCCGTGAGGAGGTTTTCGTTGCGGCGGGCGTCGGCCAGTTCGAGCTGGAGCGAACCGATATAGTTGCGCAGCGAGGCAGCGATGCTTTGGCGCAACTGCTTCAGCTGGCGGTCCATGTCGCGGATAACGCTCTGGTCCTCGGTGGTATTTTCCGCCAGGCGGTTGCGGTCGTTCATGAGCGTGTTGTAGGCCGCAATCTGCTGGTTGAACGTCTGGTCGCCGAGGTTGAGCGCGGGAATGAGGTCGCGGTCGTTCGTGCGGTTGTTGAGATAGCTGTTGAGGAACTGCGCCACATTGAGCTGCGTTTCCACGTTGATGCTGCGCTGGCGGGCCGAGCTCGTTTCGTTGAGCACCACCTGCGAAGTCTGCTGGAAGTCCACGAGCTGGTTGCGTTTCTTGAAGTCCGCGAGCTGGTTTTCCACGCTGCTCAGCTCATCGCTGATGATGCCGATACGTTCGTCGATGAACTTCGCCGTGTTGAACGCCACGCGGTTCTTGTTTTCCACCACGTCTTCCTTGTACGTGTTGAAGAGCGTGTTGAGCACGTCGTCGGCGCGCTTCTCGTTCTGTTCCTGGATGGTCAGCACGATGAGCGAAGTTTCCTTGTCATACTCCGTCACGGCCATCTTCGACTGGTAGACGGTGGCGGCGATGGGCACGGGCATGCGGCGCACGGCGATTTCCTCGTCTGCCCAGCGGTTGTAGCGTTTGCCGCGGATCACGATGAGTTTGCCGAGCGGTGTCTGCACGGTCTGTCCCAGCTGCGCTTCGATGTCGGGCAGCTTGTTGCCTTCGGAGTCCTTGAAGTCCGTGAGCAGCACCTTGGCGTCGGAAAGTTTTTTCACCTTGAAGCCCACCACCTTCTGTCGGATGCGCTTGGCTTTTTCCTCGGTGAAGGGCTCTTGAAAGATTACTTCAAACGGGCGTTCGGCTCCGTAGAGGGCCACCTCGTGGAGGTTTTCCTCGACCACGTAGTCCACGTCCAGGCGGAGCTTCTCCACAACGCGCATCATGAGGCGCTTGGAGGAAATAATGAAAATCTCGTTCTTCAGATTGTCGCCCACACTCACGCCGTTGAGTTCGAGCAGGCTCGTCATGTTGTTCCGGCTACCACGCTTCAGGCCCGAGCTGTAGCCCGTGCCGCTCGATTCTTCAATCAGCATCACCGATTGGCGCTCATAGATGCGCGGTTGAACCTGTTGGTAGAACCATCCGGCCACCAGACAGAAGATGCCGGAAAGCAAGAACCAATACCAGTTCAGCAAGAATTTGTGGTAGCAAAGTTTGACCAGCGGAATGAATTGCATCTCTTCGTTTTGGTCAGGCTTGTAGTGAGATTCCATCTTATCTTATCCTGTATAGTGTATAAACGTGGGGGCAAAAATACAATTTATTTCGTGATACAGACCATTTGTCAAGAAAGTATTTATCCTTTTCTCACAAAAGCGGGGCGGCAGAGCGGTTGAATGAAACCCTTTCGTCCCAAAAGACAGACAATCCCCTCAGGAGGAACGTACAGGTCGGACCGTGCATTTCTCCCGCGGGGATGTATCTGTAAGCCTAAAATGTCCAGACTTCAAGTGCTTAGCCCTGGCAGGCCGTGCGCGGCTTGATTTGCTGGAAGAAGTCGTTGCCCTTGTCGTCCACGAGGATGAAGGCGGGGAAGTCGGTCACTTCGATTTTCCACACAGCTTCCATGCCGAGTTCGGGATATTCCACACACTCGATGCTCTTGATGTTCTGCTGCGAGAGGATGGCAGCGGGACCGCCGATGGAGCCGAGGTAGAAGCCGCCGTGCTTCTTGCAGGCATCGGTCACGACTTGCGAGCGGTTGCCCTTGGCAATCATCACGAGAGAGCCGCCGTTGGCCTGGAAGAGGTCCACGTAGGGGTCCATACGGCCGGCCGTGGTCGGGCCCATGGAGCCGCAAGGCATGCCAGCGGGCGTCTTGGCCGGTCCGGCGTAGAGCACGGGGTGGTTCTTGATGTATTCGGGCAGCCCTTCGCCGCGGTCGAGACGTTCCTTGAGCTTGGCGTGGGCGATGTCGCGGGCCACGATGATGGTGCCGTTCAGGCTGACGCGCGTAGCCACGGGATATTTCGAGAGTTCCTTGCGCACCTCGTCCATGGACTGGTTCAGGTCGATGCGTACACCGCCGCCTTCGCCTGCTTCACGGAGTTCTGCGGGAATGAGTTCACCGGGATTGTCGTCCATCTTCTCGATCCAGATACCGTCCTTGTTTATCTTGCACTTGATGTTGCGGTCAGCCGAACAGCTCACGCCGAGACCCACGGGGCAGCTGGCACCGTGACGCGGCAGGCGGACCACGCGGATGTCGTGGGCATAATATTTACCGCCGAACTGTGCGCCGAGACCGATGCGGTGTGCTTCTTCGAGGAGCTGCTTTTCGAGTTCCACGTCGCGGAAGGCGCGTCCCGTCTCGTCGCCCGTGGTGGGGAGGTTGTCGTAGTAGTGCGTCGAAGCCAGCTTCACGGTGAGCAAGTTCTTCTCGGCCGAAGTGCCGCCGATGACGAAGGCCACGTGGTAGGGGGGGCAGGCAGCCGTACCGAGCGTCTTCATCTTGGCCACGAGGAAGGGCACGAGCGTCTCGGGGTTGAGGATAGCCTTCGTCTCCTGGTAGAGATACGTCTTGTTGGCCGAACCGCCGCCTTTCGTCACGCAGAGGAACTTATATTCCATGCCTTCGGTAGCTTCGAGGTCGATTTGTGCGGGGAGGTTGCACTTCGTGTTCACCTCGTCGTACATGTTGAGCGGAGCGTTCTGCGAATAGCGGAGATTTTCTTCGGTATAAGTTTTGTAGACACCTTTGGCGATGGCCTCCTCGTCGCAGAAGCCCGTCCACACCTGTTGTCCCTTTTCGCCGTGAACGATAGCCGTACCCGTATCCTGGCAGATGGGGAGCTGTCCTTTGGCAGCCACTTCCGCATTGCGGAGGAAAGTGAGCGCCACATACTTATCGTTGTCCGAAGCCTCGGGGTCGTTCAGGATTTTGGCCACCTGCAAGTTGTGGCTACGGCGGAGCAGGAAGCTTACGTCGCGGAAAGCCTGGTTAATCATGCGCGTGATGCCTTCGGCCTCCACCTTCAGCATGGGTTTGCCTTCAAACTCGCCGACAGAGACATAGTCTTTCGTCAGGAGGTAATATTCCGTGTCGTCCTTGCCGACCTGGAACATGGGAGCGTACTTGAATTCGGGTACTTGTGCCATATTTTTTGAGTTGAGAGAGTATTAGATGTTACTTGCGAAGCAAAAGTAGTGCAAGAAGGAGAAATGGCAAAAGAAAAGCCGAAATATATACGGAAAAACAAGGCCGGGAAAACCTTCAACCTTTCAGCCTATCTTTCGTTCTCCCTAATTTTCAGCGCAAATGTGGCTGAAGGGTTTATTTGCAAACCCTTCAAACCCTTCAGCCGCGGGCCTGGCCCGGCCGGCGAACTTCGGCGGGAAGGCGCGGAAGGCGTGCCGGGGCGAAGACAGCGGCGGCCTCTCCCCCGCCCAGCCCCGCCCCGTCCATGCACGGCTGAACCTTGCTGAAGGGTTTGGGAATCAAACCTTTCAGCCTCTTTTCCACTGATTTTCAGAGGAGTTACGAAACCCGGCTGAAGAGTTGAAGGGTTTTTACAAACTTCTGGAACCCGTATATAAGGCCCCGTCCAGCCCCCTCTGTCAAACCCTTCAGCCCTCTTTTCAAATCCTTCTGCCCTGCCCATCAGCCCGTCCGCACGCTGCCGCCGGCCTTCTCCAAAGCCGCCGACTGAAAATCCAACTCCTGGCTTTGAATTTTCTGTCGCAGGCTTTGAAAAAACCAAGCCGCCGACTGTGGGAGGCAAAGCGGCCTGCACCGACAGGAACGGAAGGCAGCGGGCGGAAAACGAAAAGGTGCTCGCCCATCTGCCCGCGAGTCTACATTATTATATACCTTTGTAGTCGGATGGTGGCCTTTTCCCCAAAAGAGTCCCATCCCTCCAGCCTCCCCGCGCATGGCTCTTCTGCGCCATGGCCCTTTCTGAACCAACAAACCGGAAACTATGCAACAAGTCCAAACCCATATCAACGACCTCACCTCGTTTATGCAAACAGGGGTGTACGCTTCGTTGGACGAGGCCACACAGGCCGCCATCGAACGCAAGAAGGTGGAACTGTGCGGCAAGTACTTTTTGGAAATGGCCCGCAACCTGAACCGCAACAAGCAGAGGGGCTGCTACGCTCCGCACAAGGCCGTGATGATTTTGGCCGTCATGGAACTGGTAAGGAGGGGACTGATAACCAGCAACGTCATTCGTCTCGACAAACAGCTGAAGGCTGAATTCAAGAAAGTCTGGGAGCTGTATGTTCCCCCCGGCAGTCCGTTCAAATGTGAGTACCACAACCCCTTCACCCACATGCACAACGAACCGTTCTGGACCTTGTCCGCCGACAAGGACAAAGCCCTCCTCTCTCCCGAAGCCCTCTACGCCTTCTCCCACGAAGCCTCCCGCCGCGCCATCCGCGTTTTCCTCACCGGCACCATCAAAGAAGAAACCATCGGCGAAGCCTACCACCTGAGCCACCCCCACATAGACTGGTTGGTAGCAGAAGACATGCTGGCCTTCGCCCCCGTCCTGGGTTTTCTGATTGCGATATAACATTCATCCAATACGCGATGCCGGGGAAGCCCAAAGTATAGGCACCCGCAATAAAAACACTTGCTTTCCTTTGCCCTGCTCTCGCCTTGCACCATCTTTACAACAAAATTGTATTGCCTGTTCT
>CAMGGA010000032.1 GCA_946055515.1 uncultured Bacteroidales bacterium | reverse complement strand
AGTCGGGCGGCAGTGCGTCCACGATTTTCTTCACGACCGTAGTCTTGCCCGAGCCCGTGCCGCCCGCTATTCCAATGATGAGCATAAATGGTCAGATATTAGATTGAAGAAGATTTTTAAGAGAGAGTGAGGGGATAGATGCCGCGAAGGTACGAAAACCCCGCTAAACGCCGCACCTCCCCGCCCGAAAAAAGCGCACACACCCCGCGGCGCCGCACTGCTGTCCGCCCTCGGGCAGGGAAACGCGGGGCGAGCGGATAAAGCCTGGGGCAACCGCTTTCCCCCTGAGCGAAACCGCCCCGAAGCGCGCGGGCGGCAGCTTCGGGGCGGCAGGGAGAAATAGAGAGAGGAGAGTCACGTGCGGGAGCACGGCGGAGGCAGAACGGGGCGGAGGGATTTTTTTGTTTAGTAATCCTCAAACTCCTCCTCCTCCGCTTCCGCATCGCCGAAGGGCGGCGCCAGCACCGGTTTGTTGGGGTCCGCTGAGCCTTCGCCCAAGGAAACCGCGAGTAGACCCTCCGTGCGGAGGCAGATACGGCAAACAGAAGGATGGAGATAATTTTTCTTTTTCATGATGACGTTCTTTGAGAAGATGAAAGGATTGTCAATTGCCGCGCGGGGCAATGATTTTCCGGTTATTCTTGATGTACACGCCAGGGGCATCTGTCCGCTTTGCACGGCGTCCGTGCAGATCGTAGAGCGTCTCGCTGTCGTGACCGTCCGAGAGGGCCTCCTTTAGCGCCGTCAGCACCTCCTCCAGCCCGAGGGCCATGGCTGTGCCGTTGAAGCGGAGGAAACACTTGTACGCCGGTACCGTCACAGGGCGTGCTGGGTCGATGCGATAGAAAGCAACCTTGTCCAATTTTTGCAGCACATAGCCCTCGCTGATTTCCGTGTCCAGCATCACGCCCGTGAGCAAACCGCTTGTGCAGCTCGTTTCCTCGCCCTCGGGCAGTCCCGTGAAGCTGTACGTACCCGGCAGACCCGTGACGAGCAGCGGCGTCCGTGCCGGGATGGAAGTCTGCATCTCCGTCACCACCTGTCCGCCCGCCACGTCCACACAGGTAAACGCCTGCAGGTTTTCAGGCAGCTGCGCGTCGAAAGGCAGGCACAGCGTGCCCACGCCGTCCTCGCCCAGCGTGCAGTTGATGGTGCGGCCGTCCACGCCACCCGTCACCGTCATTTTCATTACTACGGGCTCTTGCGGCTGCGATGCGCCGCCTTCGGCAAAGGCGAACTTGCATTCCACGATTTTCACTTCGTACTCCCCGTTCAGCATAGTCGGGTCGGCAGTCAGTCCGATGGTGAAAATCTCGTCCACGGGATTGCCGTCGATGTCGTCGGGATAGAAGTCCTGGTTCAGCGTGGAATAGGAAATCACTTTGATTAGGTCGTCCTGCGGCATGTTGCAGGCGATAGTGTGGGTAGTGGTGGCGCGGTCCACATTGAGTGCAATGTCGTCCACGTACTCGCGGCCCGAGCGCACCTGTGCGATGTGGATGCCCTTGGGCACCACGATGGAAAGGCTGAAGCCCGTGTAGTTTACCACGTCGTTCTCCGAAACGGTCAGGTGCGTCACCGTCGTGCCGTCTGCCGTCATCTCGAAGTCGTGGCCCCACACCCGAAGCGTTTCGGTCTGGGCCTGTGCCCGCGCCACGAAGGACGCGAGCAGCAGGAAAAGGAAAAACAGTTTTCTTGTCATGGTTTCAAAATTTCTCTAAGTCGTTGTCGTTTGATGGGAGCTTTCGCAGCCGTGGAGGGTTGCGTGAGGAAAATCCGTCCGATGCCCACCACATCCTCAATGTCGATTTGTCCGTCGCCGGTGATGTCAGCCGCCTTCAGGTAGATGACATCCGTTTTGCCGAGGAAGTAGCGCATGGCGTTCACCACGTCTTCGATGTCCACCGTGCCGTCCGCATTGGCATCGCCGCTGAGGTACGTGCCCAGCGAGGCTTCGCGTGCCATTTCCTTCACTTCCACATTGCCCGCGGAGTCTACCGCTAAGGCGCAGAAGCCGTAGTCCATACCGTCGTACACGCGGAAGCTGACTTCGGCGGAATCGGCCGTGCACTCGCCCGCCTTCTCCCACAGCTCACCGCTGCCGTACTGCACATACACTTCGTACTTCCACACGCCCGAGCGTTCGTCGCTTCCTTCGCAGCGGATGGTGGCCGTGCTGTCATTGACAAGCACTGCTCCCGTCACTCTGCCTTCGGGACAAACGGCATCGATGGTATTCGTCCATACGGGGGTCTCTATCGCATCGTTGTTGTCGAATATGATGGAAGCCTTGTTGGAGATATCCGTGCCGTCGGGGAAGGTCTTCAGCAGGTCGACCGTGTAGGTCACGTTGCCGATGCCCGAAGTGCCGTCGTAGTTGACGGGCAGCACGCCTTGCATGATGTCGTCGGTGGGCTCCATGGTCATCGGGTCAAGTGAGGTGAATGTCCAACGGATGAGACCGGTCTGCACGTTATAGGCACACTGCAGTTCTGCTATCGCGTCAATCTCAGGCCGCAGGTCCAAGGTCTGGACGAACGACTTGCTGCCATTGAGTTCCACCTTCTTGCCCGACAGCGTGATGTCCTTGGGCGTGAAGGTCTTGAGATCAAACTTCGTCGGGTTGAGCTGGTTCTCGATTACGATGCGGTGTGCCGCCGAGTTGGCAATCTCAGGGTCGTTCTCAAACTCGATGTCGTAGCCTATAGTCTTGACTTCGTCACTCATGTGTCGACTGCCTGAGGGTGCAGAGTACCCCGTCATTTCGTTCGGGTCGCCGGGAATGTAGACATCCACGAGATGTGGGTCGGGTTTCGGACAATCCGAAGAAGCATAATCATCAATCGGTTCCCAACTTGAACTACCGGCTGTACTGTTGATTGTAGCCGAAGCCACCCGTGCGGGAGCTTGTAAAGGACTTGCATCCTCCCAAATATCACGCGGACATCTTACACAGTAGCGGTACTGGAAGCGATACTGATCTCGTTCACTCGGGTCAATGCCGTAAGCATCAAACGTGGCATCTTCTACCGTACGAGACAAACCTTGCTGTACTCCTGCTATGGCTTCTCCTGTACCTACAGCCATACGAACAGGGGTAGCAGGCGAAAGCGATAAATTCAATAAGCTTGCCACATTATCTATCAGGCCAAAGAGGTCATAGACCCGGTGAATGTTTGACTGTTCGCAACGTGCCTGCGGAGCTCTTGCCACTGCTTGTGAGACAACACCAATATCCATCGTTGCGTCATACCACGGGTCGCCGGTCCAAGCATAGAAGTTAAACTTGGCATGCGGTATTTGCGTACGCACACCAAAGGTGAAGGTACGCTCTTCATACGGACCGATGTAGGGTATAAGCAAGGGCATATAGCAACCTTTCTTACCAGTGCCTACAAGATTGTCGGTATAGGTGAAGAAGTCGCGGCTTTCGTAGAGTTCGTCTGAAAGAATCAAATCGAAATCCACAAATGCGAGGTCATCAAACTTCTCCACATTGTCAAAGGCGACGTTCAAAGGAATGCCATATTGCGGCATATTACCCTCATTCTTAATCACGACTTTGATGGGATAAGGATCAGCCACCCGGCGTTCACTGGTAATCTCAACCGTCATTTGGGGCTTGTTGTCTACAGCTTCGAGCACCACTGCATTGTCAAAGGTGAGCGTCTTCTGTTCTCCCGTATCCTCTTTATCAAAGAAAACCTTGAGTGTAAAGAGTTTACTGTTGTCATAGTTTTCTTGCAGATGGAAGCGCGCAAGCAGGTTTTGTGTAGAAGCAAGCAAGGTATCAGCTTCCAATGTTATGTCGCCATTGGTAAGTTCCACTTTCTTCACAAAGTCCATACCGTTGCCATCGAAATACATCAACGTATATCCGGCAGAGGCTAACTTGTTGGGAGTAAAGTCGAACACGGCAAACTTATCAATCCGCAGTGTCTGCAAAGTGAGTTGGCTACCCGAACCCGTCACGTCGTGAACTGCCACATAGTACGTGCCGTCTGCTTTCAAATGACATCCTCCATAGTTCACAGAGGTACTGCCCGAAGCGGCATAAAGTTCCTTACCGGTAGCATCGAACACTTGAATGCTCGTGGCCTGGTTGCTCTTCAACGCAATGGAGTCGCCATACTCTGCCTCAAACGCGAACCACTTCACGCAGTTGGAGTCGGGGCGCTCAAAGGTCTGCGAGGTTTGCAGCTCGGCGATGTCGTCCACCTCCTGCTGTACGGTGTAGTCCACGTATTGTTCGGATTTGTCCACACGGCGACCTGTCACGTCGTAGAAGGCGATGTGGAAGTCGTTCTTGGCGTACATCGTGGGCACACCCTGCTTCACCTCGAAGTGGAAACATTCGCTGCGGATGGGTTCAGCTTCCACGGGCAGGAGGGATATGAGCGAGAAGGGATTGGTTCGCTTGTCAAGCTTGATGACGTGCTTGTTCTCGCTGCGGTTCAACCAGTATTCGTACTGCGTGATACCACTGCCGCCGAGGGGCGTTTTCCAGAAGAAGGCAGTCTTTTGGGGCGTTACGATGCCGTTATCACTCACGAGCATATAGGCAATGCGGTGCAGTCCATCTTCGAGCGAGTCCACGTTGAGGTCGAAGTGGAAGAGGCCGTTGCTCATTGTCCCGGCCTGCACATAAGTCTGATGGCCGTCGATGGCGTATAGACACTTCATCGTGCCCAGTTCGCGGTTCGTCACTTCGCGTACAAAGTAGCGTTCGGCTATGGAAGAAGCTGCCCCTGAAGGCGTGATGGCTTGGAACATGGCTTTGTGGATGCCTACACCGAGCGAGTCCACGTCTAACGTCCACTCCAGCAGACCTCCACGCGTGGGAAGTTGCTCCTGCGCCACGAGTTTCCCGTCAACGGAACAGATGCAGTTCATGTAGCCGATGCCCTCGGTTTGTGGCACTTTCACGAACATACGGGTCTCCACCGACGACTGCGTGATGTCGTTTACTATGTTGTGCATCGTGTGGAAACCTTCCGAGAGTTCGCTGATGTCCACCATGACGCTCTCGCCGGGATAGGGCAGCGTGGTCATCAGGCTTTCGTCGTTATCGAACCAATAGGTCCATGTCAGTGCGTTGCGGCGCATCTGGCGGTAGAAGCCACGGTGCTCCACATCGGAGAGCACGCCGTTGGCATCCTCTATTTGCAGATAGAGATTATGCAGGCCAGGTTCGAGCGCGCTGACATCCAAGAGCAGGTTGTTGCCTGCATAGTCCAGCCGTACGGTGTGCTCGGTATCGTTGTCAAACCAGTAGCGCACGGCCACCACGGTTTGTTCTTTCACATGAAAGAAAGGCAGGGTCAACACGGGGGAGTACACGCCTGCCGTGTCGACCACCTGCACGTGCAGGGTGTGGAAACCTTGGTTCAGGTGGCCGGCTTCGGCATCGAAGCTGTGGGCATGTCCTTGAAAGGAGCCCAAAGATTGAAGTTCTGTTTCGCCGTCGAACCAATAGTACCCCTCGTATGCAGCCTGCCCCCTTGCCATCCACGGTATGAGCAGACAGGCAAGGTATAGAATGAATTTCCTAAGCATAAAGAGCAGGTAATGGTGTTATTAGTATTCGGCTGCTTTCACTTCAATGTCCACGCTCAATTTGCCGTCGGCAGTGGACTTGGCAGCCACGTTGCACTTCGTGATTTGTGGAGTGGTAGGATTTTCGTTATAGATTAAGTTGCCACCATACAGTCCAATCTGCGTGCCGTCGGTTCCCAAGTATTTGGTCTTGGCCTCGTCTGTTAATTCAAAGGTCTCGGAATCGGAAATAATAGCTCTAGATTGGTAATCAGTGTAAGTCTTGAATATGGAAGCGACACTACTGCCTACCCAAGTATTGGTGTTGTTTTTGTAGGCGATATTTGAAAAAATATCATCCCGTCCTCCAATACCTACACAGTTGTAGGCTGTACAGGAAGTGGGTAGGGAATTGTAATCAGAGCCAGAATAATATGTGTAATATGCCAAAACACAATTTTTAAAGTACGTGTTCTTGCAAGCCTGTGGCATATAAACATCATCAGAAAAATAGCTTTGAAAATGCACAAAGCAGTTATCCATCTCTACGTTAGAAGTAGACGCATTCTGTCGCAATCTATTCACCACACAGTTGATGAAATAGGCGTTAGAATTGGCGGCAATGTGGCAATAATCCGCAAAACGGCAATGGATAAACGCCGTGTTGGTTATCTTGCCTGAACCATCATCCAAGCCCGAAAAACGGCACTTCAGGAACTGCGCATTCTTCAGCACACCTGAATAGGTCACATTTCCGTTCATATACAAGCCTTCCATCACGATGCGTCCAGCCAAAGAATCGGCCAGATTGATGGTGTAATCGCCCTGAATGATGGTGGATTCATGGGGATTGATAGAGTCTGTGCTGACGCTCATGCCCGCACCGCGCAGGGTGATGGCTTTGGTGATGTCTACGGCATTAAACTGGCCGCTCGACAACGTAATCACATCTCCGTCTGTGGCTGCTTCCAAAGCTGCTTTGAGTGCGGATGCTCCATAATAAGCACTGATTTGTCCGCCGTGGCTCAGAGTGGCGAGCAAGGAGCCTTGTGCATAGCTCACTGTTGCGCATATCAGCGCGATGAAAGTAAGAAGAAGTTTCTTCATGGCGATAAAAAAATGGGCGGAACTGTTCGGGGCTTTTCCGTCCAACAGGCATCGCCAAACGCCTTACACGAAGAAAAGCACGAACAGTTCACGCCCATAGATAGATGGACGTGAACTTTCGTCGGCTTGTTCTCTCGTGTGGTGAAGTTGGCGATTTCGTTGGACGAGAAACAAGGACAAAGTCCAGGATGTATGTCTCCACCTCGGTCTACGTGCAACGGGTGCAACGATAGCGAGGAGTGGATGATAAATCAGCTTCTTACAGTTTCGCGGGATTAATAAAAGGTTTATACGTTTAAAAGAATAGGGTGCTTGTTGTGTCAGAGTGCGGCAAATCAATGTGATTCCGCGAAGTCTTTTCACATTTGAGCTTGCACTTCCGACAGCGGCAAAGGTAGTGAATACCCAGTGACGAACCAAATATAAGTTGGAATATTTTGAGAGCCCCCGCATTCGGGGGCTGTTTCGGTGGCGAGGAGGGGCAGTCGGCAGTAGCCCGGGCGGTGGCGAGGGCGGCGGGGCTTCGGTCGGCTTGCGGGACGGGCGGATTTGTTCTGCTTGCACGACAGAAAGTGTCGAAGATGTGCCGAAGGAGGCGATTTTGAGGGGTTGTTTCTTAATTGTTCTTAATTTCACGGGGGGGTAAAAACGCTACGCGTTTATTTTTGTTATTGGGAATGAACGCTTTACCTTTGCGGATAAGTCAGTACGGTGCTTTGTGGGACAGGTGGATTGCCCCTTATAAGCGTTTATTTCACAGTGTGCCTCACAGAACTTGCAGCCCTCTTGTTTCATAAAGCACCGCAGGCCCCTCACTTTACTTTATTAGCTCTGCTGTGTCAGCCCTCCCGTTCCGAACAGACGTGGGGGCTTGTGTGTTTTGTGCTGTGCAGTAGAGAAAACGAAACGACGGCAGGCGCACTGCGGGGCCTGCCGTCGGGATAGTGTGTGAATGTGCGGGGGCGGATTGCGCCCGGCACGGGGTTAGGCGAGTTGCTCCTTGATGAATGCCTCCATCTCCGGGATGTGGGCCTCTGCGCGCTGGAGCAGGGTGAGCTGGTTCTTGGTGCGCACGAGGTTGTGTTCGGGATATTGGATTTTGTAGTAAGTGTCGCCGTTGAGGTAGTCGGCATAGAAGCGCACGGTCTGCATGTAGGGGAAGAGGGTGGCGCCGTAGGGGAGGTTCTCGATTTCGACGGGGGTGAGGAAGGCGCGGGCAGTCTTCAGGTAGCCTTCGGTGAATGCCTTGAAGATGTCCATGCGGAACTCAATCTTGTCGTAGTCCGCGCTGTCTTCGGGCTGCGTGTTGGCGGCGGAGCGGAGGAAGTCGCCGTAGTCCGAGAAGACGAAGCTGGGCATCACGGTGTCGAGGTCGATGACGCAGAGCACGTTTTCGTCCTTGTCGAAGAGGATGTTGTCGACCTTGGTGTCGCAGTGGCAGATGCGCTTGGGGAGTTTGCCTTCGCGGAAGAGGCGTTCGCTGCGGGTCATGTTTTCAGCGCGCTTCATGAGTTCGTCGGCGATGTCCTTCGTTTCGGCGAGGCGGCCCATCTTGTCGGCTTCCATGGCTTCCTTGAGCTGCTGGAGGCGGAACTCGATGTTGTGGAAGTCCTTGATGCTTTCACCGAGCTGTGCGGGGATATCGGCCAGGGATGCCTGGAAGTCGCCGAAGGTTTCGCCCACGATGTAGGAACTTTCGGGAGTCACGCCACTCTTGGAAACGGTGTCGGGGATGAACACCATGACGCGCCAATACTTGCCTTCGTGTTCGTAGTAGTACTTGCCGCACTGGCAGGGCACGAAGCGCAACACCTTGCGGTCGATGTCTTCCACCTGAGCTGCCTCGAGCTTGGCACGGATATGGCCCGTGACAGCTACGATGTTGTTCATGAGGAGTTCAACGTCGGGGAAGATGGCCACATTGATGTTCTGGAGCACGTAGTTGGGCGCTTCACCTTCGGTGACGACCATGTAGGTGGTGTTGATGAGGCCGTTGCCCAGGGGCTTGACTTCTACGATGTTTCCTTCAATCTGAAAGTGCGATGCAATCTGTTGCAGTTCTTTTTGTTCCATGAGATTAGAGTATAAGATTAGAATGTTTGATTTAAAGTTTATGGTGTGCTTCGAATAGCACGGGCAAATGTAACAATATTTTGAGAAACGCGGCTCAATCGTGTCTTGTTTTCTCCAAGAGACCTTCGCAGGCGTCCTCCAGGAGTTCCACAACGTGTTCGAAGTCCGCCTCTGTGCCGTAGTATGGATCGGGGATGAAGTCGGCCTCAGGGTGGTGGCGGAGATAGTCTGCCATGGCCACCACTTTCTGTCGCGCAGTTTCCGTGGGAGCGAGGCGGCGCAGTTTGTCGCAGTTGCGGTCGTCCATGCCGATGATGAGGTCGAAGTGGTGGAAGTCTGCCGTACGGATGGGGCGCGAGCGGTGGGTGAGTCGGTAGCCGTGGCGCAGGGCTGTTTGACGCATGCGAGGGTCGGGGAGTTCGCCTTCGTGGTAGTCAATGATGCCGGCCGAGTCCACGTGGTAGTCGTCGCCGTGTCCAGCGCGCTGGGCCAGCGTGCGGAAGATTTCCTCGGCCGTACAGGAGCGGCAGATGTTGCCGAGGCAGATGAAAAGAATATTTTGAGCCATGGGAGTCGTTGTGCGGTTATTTAAAAGATTATGAGGAATAAGGTTAAGAGGTCATTTCAAAGGTTATGAGGAATAAGGTCAAGAGTTTGCAAAGTTACTGTTTACAGAAGTTTGGCTGTGCTTGGCATAGCTCAAGCAAGCTTGGCTCAGCTCTCACTTGCACAATCTTTGGGCGAAGCCCTTAGCAGTAACTTTGTTACCTCATAACCTTATCCCTCATGACTTTGGGATAACCTGATTTGTTAGAATACCACTTTCCAGCAGCGGCCGTTCACCTTCACGAGGTAGGTGCCGCGGGGTGCGCCGTGCATGGGCAGGGCGAGCTGCGAGGCGGGAGATTCCGTGCGGGTCTGGGCTACAATCGAGCCGCCGAGGTCGTAGACCGTGGCTTCGGTGCCAGGGGCAAAGGAACCTTGGCAGAAGAAACCGGCAGACGTTTTCCCGAACGAAACCTTGGTTGCTTCGCCTGCTACGGGACGGATGGCCGAGGGCTGGGTGTAAGAAGGCGTGAAGCGAACCTTGTTGGTGAAGGTGCCTTCCGAGGGGCAGCAGTACTTCGAGAGTGTGCCCGTGCCCTTTCCGCAGCTGCCGTTGCCGAGGCCCTTCTGCATGTAGTCGAGGTGGAGGTAAACGGCGCCCGGCGTCAGTTCCCAACAGTGGGAGGCAGCAGCCATCTTCGTGTCCTCGTAGTGGAGCAACTGGAAAGCCACTTGGCCCTCAGCCTCGATGAGGAGCTGGAGTCGGTTGTCGGTGTCCGTCAGCGTCAGGTTGCGCAGGCCCGTGCGGTTGCCGCAGGTTTGCGGGCGCGGGGTCGGTTCGAAGAGGTCGGTGACTGTGGTCTCGTAGCGGCCGAGCAGGGCTGCGTCGGCGCGGTCCACGTAGTTGTCCCAGGGGCCGCGAGCGTAGTAGCTCACCTGTTCGAAGGAGGCGGGCAGCACGAAGCGCGTGCCGATGCGGCGCAGGTCGTTGCTTTGCGGCTCGTAGGTCGATTGCATTTCGAGGGCACCATTGGGATAGATGGTGTAGTCGTACTTCACGTTGCAGAGCGAACCCAAGTTCAGCACGCTCAGGTGGGCAGCGCCATGCTCGTCCACGGTGGGGTTGGACGAGATGGAACGCGTCGTGATGCCGTTGGCCGAATCGTAGCCATCGGAAGCGGCATCGTTTTCCACCCAGCGGTAGTTGGCATAGTCGGGCGTGTTGAGCATGGTGCCTACCAAGGTAGCTTCACCGAATGTCCATGAACGCATCTTGCCTGTAGTCTTGTCGAAGAGGAAGGAGCAGCGGTCGTTGCTGATAGTCCAGTTGCCATACTCGTTCTGCACGGCAGTGAGCGGCTGTGCGTCCGCTTCGTTCGTGACGGCGGGCAGTTGCGGTTCCAGAGTTTGCAGCGGGAGCTGGGCTTGGGCGATGGGGTAGCCTGCCTGGGCCCAGGGGGTGGCTTCGCGGAGGCACACCTCGAGGTTGAGCAGGTATTCGCGGCCGTGCTCGGGCACGGTGGTGTAGGGCACGGCGAAGGTGGAACTTGCGCCGGGCTTGATGGCGGGCATGGCGGTCACGCCGTTTTCAACTTCCACGCCGTCGGCGAGCACGGTGTAGCGGAGGTCGTAGGCGTCGAGCGGGGTGAAGTTGTAGGCGTTCTTGATGGTCACACGCTGCGTCGAAGTGTTGAGGTTGGAGAAGCGGACAAACTGGTAGATTTGCTTCACCTGGGCCAGCTTGGCCGTCCAGGCGCGGTTGCCCGGCACGAGGCCATTGTTCACGAAGTTGCCCTGGTGCGGGCCGGGGTAGTCGTAGCCCGTCATGTACTTCTCGTGGCCCTTTTCCGTCAGCGTGCCTGCGGCGATGTCGGCCGCGTCGTAGATGGACTGGTCCACGAGGTCCCAGACGCAGCCGCCGATGCCGTAGGTGGACTGTTCAATCTCGTCCCAATACTCGCGGAGGTTGCCAACGCCGTTGCCCATGGCGTGTGCGTATTCACACATGAAGAAAGGCTGCTTGCGGTTGTTGTTGTTCGCCTCGCTCTGCACCCTCGCAACGTTGGGGTACATCACGCTCCACAGGTCGGTGTAGGTGGCATTGCCTCGGGTCGCCCCTTCGTAGTGTACGATGCGGTCGGGGTCGAGGGCCTTGCAGCGGTTGTAGGTAGCCTGGAGGTTGCTGCCCGTGCCGCTTTCGTTGCCGAGGCTCCAGAAGACGACGGAGGGGAAGTTGCGGTCGCGGACCACCATGCGTTCCGTGCGGTCGAGGAAGGCGGGCTGCCACGATGCGCTGCGCGAGATGGCGTTGCCGCCGGACTCCCAGTCGAAGTGACACTCCACGTCGGCCTCGTCCATGCAGTAGAGGCCGTAGTAGTCGAACATGCTGTACATCTTCGGCTGGCGCGGGTAGTGGCTGCCGCGTACGGTGTTCATGTTCGCCTGCTTCATGATCTGCACGTCGCGCAGCATGGTGGCCGTGTCGATGGAGCGGCCATGTACGGGGTGGGTGTCCTGCATGTTCGCACCCTTGAAGAAGACGCGCTGGCCGTTCACGTAGACCAGGCCATTCTTTATGTAGACCTTGCGGAAGCCGTATTTCGTGGCGAAGGCCATTTCCTCACGGCCCGCGGCGTCGAGCTGGGAGAGTTCGACGGTGTAGAGGTTCGGGCTCTCGGAGGTCCAGGGGAGCAGGTCCGTGAGTCCCTCAAAGGCCAGCGTGGTGCGCAGGAGGGAGTCGCCTTCGGCAAAGTTGAAGCGTGCCGTCTGGGTGGCCACTTCCGTGCCGTCGGGGGCGAGCAGTTTCACGCGCACATCCTTCGTGGTAGCCTGGCGCGTGGTGTTTTCCATCTCGAGTGCCACGTTCATCTGGCCTGCGGCAAAGGTGTTGTCGAGCGCGGAGGTGATGAAGTGGTCGCGGAGGAAAGTCTGCGGCGTGGCGTAGAGATAGACGTCGCGGTGGATGCCGCTCATGTGCCACATGTCCTGTCCCTCCAAGTAGGAACCGTCGCTGAAGCGGTACACTTGGACAGACACGTTGTTCTCGCCCGGGCGCACCGCGGCGGTCACGTCAAACTCGCTGTCGGTGTTGGCCCCTTCGGTGTAGCCCACGTATTGGCCGTTGAGCCAGACGTAGGCAGCGCTGTAGATACCGTCGAAGTGGAGCACTACGCGTTTGCCCTGCTCCCAGCCTTCAGGCAGGGTGAATTCGCGGCGGTAGGAGGCCACCGAGTTGTACAGCCCGTTCCGCATGTTGATGGCAGGGGCGGCATTGGCGAAGGCGTAGTTCACATTGATATAGTAGGGCTTGCCGTAGCCTTTCATCTCAAGGCACGAGGGCACGGTGATGGTGTCCCAGGCCGTGACGTCGGCGGTGTCGGCATAGAAGGTTTCCGCCTGCGGGGCTTTGGAGGGTGCGTCCACCCAATTCAGGTGCCAGAGGCCGTTCAGCGACTTCCATTCCGCACCCGTCGGGTCGAGCCAGGGCTTGGCGTAGCGCTGTGCGTCGGCACGGAGGGCTTCGGTCGAGGCATAGGGCATGAAGACGGCGTGGGGAGCCAGCTTGCGGTCGCCGAAGACAGTCTCGTCCTGCCAGAAGCTGGTGCGGGGCTTCGCCTGCGGCGTCGTTTCCTCAAACGTGAAGTACGACGCTTCGGCCTCGCCCTCTTCCGTCAGTTTGAGCAAGTCGTTTTCCACCACGCGTACCATTTTCGCTTCGTTGCCGCGCCAGCAGAGCTGGAAAGTGTTTTCCAGGTCTTCCACGGGTTTCACGATGAAGCTTTCGTTCGCGCTGCTTGTGCTTGCGGTCCAATGCACGAGGTAGAAAGCGCCCGAGGGCTTGCTGGGGGCCACGTCGATGGCGAAGCCAGGGTAGCCCGCGCTCTTCACGATGCAGGAGCCATCGGAGAAGGTGGTCAGCTGGAGTTGCCACTTCTGTCCCGTGGAGGCACTGTCCAGGTCTTCGGTGAATACGGGGGCATCGTTTGCCGCCGTGCCGCCGTTGCTGAACACTTTGCCCGTGGCCACACTCCTTATATAATAGGTCTTGGCGTCGCTCAGTGTGCCCGCGATGATTTTCTCGTCGGTGGTTTCTTCAAACGTGAAGTAGGAGGCTTCGACCTCGCCGTCGGCGGTCATGCGCAGCAGGTCGTTTTCCACCACGTGGAGCGCCTTCGACTGGTCGCCGCGCCAAACGATTTGGTACGTGTCCTCCAGTCCCCCTATAGGTTGGATGAGGAAGCTCTCGTTGGCGCTGCTCGTGTTGGTGTCCCAGTGGACGGGGTAGAACTCGGCGCCGGGCTTTTCGGGTGCCACGTCGATGGCAAAGCCCGTGAAGTCGGTGCTCACGATGATGAAGGAACCGTCGCCGAAGGTCGTCGGGATTAGTTTCCACTTCTGGCCGCGGGCTGTGGCGTCGCGGTCGGCGGTCACGATGGGCACATTGCGTGCACCCTGCCCGCCGTTGCTCACCACTTTCCCCGTCAGCAGGCTGACAATGTAGTAAGCCTTGCCTTCGCTCACCGCGCCCCAGCCCGTGAGAGCGGGGAGGCAGAGCGCGAGGATAAGGAATAGAAATCGGAGATTTTTCATATTGGTTGATTAGATTGATTAAGTGACTTGGGGTTCGGACATTCTGCCGCTTGTGGAGGAAGGAGATTAAGGTCGCTTCGCTCTTGGGGTCATGAGGTTAATGAGTGCTGCCTGCTGGCTTGGTAAGTGCAGAGAACATGGTGTTCATAGACTAATCATATAACCTGACAACCCTGGGAGCGTAGCGACCTTAACCTCATCACCTTCAAGTTTCGAACGCCGAAGCTTGGACAAGTGAGATGGGAAAAAGCACTTCGGCTACTGAACCATCACTTTCTGGCCGTTTACCACGTAGATGCCCGGTTGTAAGCCATCGACTGTGTGGAAACCTTCTGAAAGGTGGATTTGGCGAACGAGCATGCCCGCGGCTGAATAGATAGACACCTTTTGTGCCTTGCCCAAGGTGATGCCCAGTGCGCCGCGGCCACCGCAGACCTTCAGGTAGCCGGCAGCCTGTGCTTGGTTGAGGCTTTCCACTATGGGGTCGTAGCCATATTTCTCGTCGAGGAAGTCAATGCGCTTGCCTATCCATGTTTTCATGTAGTTGGCCGCCTTGGTGATGCCGCCGTGGTACTGCGGCCAGCGCTGCTGTTCGCGCGTCGTGGCGCGGCTGTCCGAGAAGAGCGAAGCATAGTCGGCCACGCGCTGCACGAGCGCCTCCTTCTGCCACTGGTCCTGGCGGAGCTGGCAGTAGCGTTCAGCCAGTTCGTAGTCCCAGGGGCGGGTGCCCTGCTTGAGGCGGTAGTAGATGGCATGTTCGCCGTGTTCGTTGGTCCAGAGGAATTGGTCGAAGTCCTGCTCGGCACCCGTGAGGTCCGTGGAGCCGTCCCAGCGCGCGCCCCACACGCCGTCGAGGTCCCAGGGGGCAAGTCCGAGGCGGTTGCCCTCGGCACCGTCCTTGTCGTAGACGAAGTAGAACATGTTCTTGCCGTGGTTGTCCGTGGCGAGGAGGAGTTCGATGAAGAGGTAGTAGTCCTTCAGTACGGGGTAGTCGAAGTAGGTGGCGAGCTGCGAGTCAAATTCGCCCTGCGTGCTGATGCAGACAAAGTTGATGGCCTTCCAGAGCGGCGCCCAGTCGATGGCTTCATCCTCGAAGTCGGGGTATTTGAACTCATACTCGCACCAGGTCTCTTCGCCCAGGATGTTCTTGTAGGGCGAGGGCGACTGCATGCTGAAATAATCCTCGTCCATTTCGTGGCCCATGAACACCTCGTAGCTCCACTGCGACGACTTGTAGAGCAAGCCGTGGATTTCCTCCTGGCCCGTAGTGGACTTTTCGGCAGTCACGTACTTCTTCAGTTTCAGCTGCTTGCGGTCCAGCTTCTCCGTCATGCAGTAGAGGCCGTGGTAGCTGCCGTTGAGCATCACTTCCACAAACTGACCGCGTGTGCCCGTGCGGGCCTTCTTCTCGCGGTCTTTGTAGTAGGGCGGGGTGGAGAAGTCGTTCCAGAGGTCCGTCGAGACGCGGTTGCGCATGCAGGCCGGGTCTACGGCCATGGCGTCGAGAATCCAGTTGTTGTCGTTGCGGAGACCGAAGAAGGAGCGGTCCACCGAGTTGCCCGCTTCGTCGCGCAGCTTGATGGCGTAGGCCTTCTTGCTCTTGCCCATGGCCGTTGCGCCGCGGTAGCGGTAGGCGGCGATGAAGGTCGAGTCGTGCCCCTCGACGTTGGCGTCCGTCACGCGGATGGAGCCGGTGGTGTAGAAGTCGCCGTTGCACGTGGGCACGTTCACCTCCACGATGGGGAGCCAGGTGAATACGAGTTTGGCCGTGTCCTGCGGCGTTCCCTCCGCGTCGGAGAGCACCAGCGTGTAGTTCTTCTGGGGCGTGGGGTCTTGGAGAACAATTTCTCCCGTCGATTCGTCGGTCGTGGCCTCCGTGAGTTGCACGTTCCATCCCATGTAACCGGGGAAAGGCTTCACGGAGAGCGTCGTGCGCCACTCGCCGCCCTCGCGCAGCTGCAAGGGGAGCGGCAACATGTAGTTGCCCGAAGTACTGTCGAAGATGAGCTGCTTGTTGTTCAGGCGGAGCGAGTCGATGACCGCCGTGAAGCCCAGTTTGCCGGGGTCGATGTCGCCCGTGTCGTCGAAGGTGATGCCCAGCGAAGCGAGGTGGACGATGTGGCGGCGGTCGTCGGAGGCAAACACGAAGGTCGAACCCGCATCCACGCTGTAGAGGCCGATGGCCGTGCCGCTGTAGTCGTTCCAGCAGGTGTATTCGCTCTGCGTCGGGTCGGTCTGGAGCAGGTTGTCGGTCTTTTCAATCGTGTAGCCCGGGTAGAGATAGTCGTTCGACCAGCCCAGCGTCCAGACGTTGCCGCCGGAGGCTTCGTCGGTGAGGTTGAGGGGCGACGTGTCGCCCATTTCCTCGGTGTAGTAGGTGGAAACGAGGAGGCCGTCCTCGGAGTAGATTTGCGTGCCGCCGTCCGTGTGCATGAAGTAGAAGCGGGTGCGCTGGGCTGCCTGTTTGGTCTGGCCCAGGGTCCAATAGTTTTCACACACATATTGCTTGCGGCGCATGTTCACAATGGAGTAGAGCACGGGGTTGGCGGGGTCGGTCGTGTAGACCACGGGCGAGGAAAGCCCCGTGTTTTCCCAGTATTCCCCTTCCTCGCTCTTGCCCTGCAGGCCCTCGAAGGGCACCGTGGGCTGGCTGCCGCCGCCGTCGCCTTCCTTTTCCGAAATGATGGAGAAAAGCTCGTTGTCCGAGCCGCTGCCCTCGTAGGTGCCGAGCAGGTAGGTGCCGTCGGTGCGCAGGTTGAAGATGTGCGTGGGATTGCTGATGCTGCGGATGAGGTAGTGGCCGCCCGAGGCTTCGATGCTCCAGCGGCTGTCGTCGTTCTGCTTATAGTCCGTGAGCTTCAGGCCCTTGATGGCACCGGGGAAGCGTTCGGTGGTGAACGTGATGTACTGCCCCGTGGAGGCGTTGCTGATGGTGTAGCCGGCGCCGTCGGCCTTGATGTACCACCAGGCGTCGTCCGTGAGCGTGCCCTGCGGGTCGAAATAGAGTTCGGGCAGTTGGCCGTGGGCTACTCCGGGGACGAGCACGCTGCCCGCATACTGCTTGCAGCTGAAGCGGTACTTCAGCTGACTGTCGAAGTCGGCCGCCAGCAGGCTCAGACCCAGCGTGAACCAGACTGACAAGACGAGGAATAGGGACTTTTTCATGATGGAAGAAAAAGATTCTTGGGGATGAGAATGCGGGTTACTGCTTCACGAACTTGAAGTGCTTGAAGTAAACTTCCTGGTCGCTTCCGCTCACGTTTGTAAGGCGCAGCTTGGAGGCCGTGAGGCCACCGAGTTCGTTGCCCGTGTGGATAACGGGGTCCTCGGCGCTGTAGTGGAGCAGGCTCACCGTGCGCCAGGCTCCGTTCTGGAAGAATTCGAGCTTGAAGTGCTTGGCCACGTCGGGCACACCGAGGTTGAAGTCCATGCCGGCAAACGTGATGTCGCGGTCGCACTCGATGAGGAGCGAGCCGCCGGCCTGCCACTTGATGACCTCCAGGGCAGGATTGACGCTCACGTCGTTGCCGCGCACGGCGATGGGGAGCAAGGCCAGTTGCTTCACGTCGGACGAGAGCTTGTAGGGGTTGTAGTCGGCCGTGTTGAGGAGGC
>CAMGGA010000031.1 GCA_946055515.1 uncultured Bacteroidales bacterium | reverse complement strand
AAAATCCTTGCGGCTTTTCTTTTGCATTGCATTCGGTTTGCACTACCTTTGGATAAGGTAGGCTGCACCTCAGCAATGCAAAATAAAATCCTTGCGGCTTTTCTTTTGCATTGCATTCGGTTTGCACTACCTTTGTCCCCGCGAAATAACATTGGCTCTAATGATACGCAAATTTGATTTTCTTGTGATAGGTTCGGGCGTGGCTGGCATGAGCTACGCCTTGCAAGTGGCTGCCTCCGGAAAAGGCAAGGTGGCGCTGGTGTGTAAAACAACACTCGAAGAGGCCAACACGGCGAAAGCACAGGGGGGCATTGCCTCGGTGACGAACCTCGAGGTGGACAACTTCGAGAAACATATCAAGGACACCATGGTGGCGGGGGACTTCATCTCTGACCCGAGAGCCGTGGCGCAAGTGGTGAAGAACGCACCCGATGGCATCCGACGACTCGTGGAGTGGGGCGTGAACTTCGACAAGAAGGAGGACGGTAACTTCGACCTGCACCGCGAAGGTGGACACTCGGAATTCCGCATCCTGCACCATGCCGATGACACGGGGTTTGAAATCCAACGCGGACTTATCGAGGCCGTGAAGGCACACCCGCAAATCACTGTGCTGGAAAACCATTTCGCAGTGGAAATCATCACGCAGCACCACCTCGGCGTGGAGGTGACGCGACGCACTCCGGACATCGAATGCTTCGGCGCGTATATCCTCGACCCTGACACGCGCAAAATCGACACGTTCCTCTCCCGTGTGACGGTGCTCTGCACGGGGGGCTGCGGCGCCGTGTACAGTTCGACGACGAACCCGAACATCGCCACGGGCGACGGTATCGCCATGGCTTACCGAGCCAAGGCTACGGTGAAGGACATGGAGTTTATACAGTTTCACCCCACCGCGCTCTTCCACCCGGGCGAAACGCACCCCGCCTACCTCATCACGGAGGCAATGCGCGGCTACGGCGGCATACTCCGACTGCCGAACGGGGAGGAATTCATGCAGAAGTACGACAAGCGCCTCTCGCTCGCTCCACGCGACATCGTGGCCCGCGCTATAGACAAGGAAATGAAAATCCACGGCATCGACCACGTCTGCCTCGACGTGACGCACAAGGACCCCGAGGAGACGAAGCGCCACTTTCCCAATATATACCAGAAGTGCCTGAGCATCGGCATCGACATCACGCGGCAATATATCCCCGTGGCTCCCTGCGCCCACTATCTGTGCGGCGGCATCAAGGTGGACCTGAATGCCTGCTCGTCCATCAAGCGGCTCTACGCGGTGGGCGAATGTTCCTGCACGGGGCTCCACGGCGGCAACCGCCTGGCCTCCAATTCGCTTATCGAGGCCGTGGTCTATGCCGACGCGGCGGCGAAGCACTCGCTCGAACACCTTGAGGACTATGACTTCAACACGAAGGTGCCCGAATGGAACGACGAGGGGACAATGACAAACGAGGAGAAGGTGCTGATTGCGCAGGATGCGAAGGAGGTGTGCCAGATCATGTCGTCGTATGTGGGCATCGTGCGCTCCAACCTCCGCCTGCGCCGTGCCTGGACGCGCCTCGACTTACTCTACGAGGAGACGGAGGAACTCTTCAAGCGCGTGAAGGCTACGCGGGACATCTGCGAACTCCGTAACCTCATCAACGTGGGCTACCTCATTACCCGCCAGGCCCTCGAACGCAAGGAGAGCCGCGGACTCCACTACACAACGGACTACCCGAAGCACGCTTACGACCAGAACTGACCGCAACGACATTTCCCAGCTCGTCGATGGCCTCCAGACCGTGACGGCTGGGGATGAGGCCAACGCACCGCTCTACGACCTGCAGGGCCGCCGCGTGAAGCACCTCACGCCGGGTCTCTACCTGCGTGGCTCGCAAAAGATCGTGGTGCCCGCTTCGAAATAATTCTTCAGCTAACAAACAATAGCACTCCCAGACAGGCCCGCCTGCTTCGCTGGTTGGATTTCTCCCTTCCCAGCAAGCAGGCGGGCTTTTTGTGTGGTCCTTTCCCAAGTCCATTCCCTCAGAGGAAAGGAACTACGTGGGAACAGGATATACCGGGAAACACGACAGGCAGGGCACAAAAATATCCGCCCGCAACAGGTGCGGGCGGGTGGAAGTGTTGTTTCAAGCATTTGCCGCCAAGGTGGCGCGCTCGGATGGGAAGGCCGCTGCGCGTTGCGGCGGGATGCTTAAAGAGCGTATAGGTCTGGGCGGAAAGAGCTTATTCGTCCCATTCACCCTCAAACTTTTCAGACCAGGCATCGGCCTCGTCAGTGATCTCAACCTCATCGTTCTTCTTGATGCTCTCCACTTGGCTTGCGCCGAGCAGGGCACTTTCGAGGTGGAGCACGATGGGGGTGGACTTCGGTACTAAATAGATTTTCTTCATGTTGATGGGAGAGAATGCTTATTTGACAATGAGCTTACGACCACCGCGGATGTAGAAGCCACGGGCAGGTTGCGCGATGCGGCGACCGCTCAGGTCGTAGCAGGGCTGGGCTTCAGTTTCTTCGGCCGGAGTGATCGGCAAGATGTGAGTCTGGCCGTTGAAGTCGAAGAGGAAGCCTTCGATACCCGTGCCACTCGGCAACACTTCGAGGTATGCCTTGTAGGCCGGGAGATTTGTGGCAGTGTACTTGAAGAAGCCAATCTGCTCCGTCTTGCTGCCATTGAGCACGTAGGTGTTTACGCCTGCGTTGCGTGCCACACCGCTTGCGCACACGCCCTTGAACTGGTTGCCGCTGAGGTTGGCGAGCGTTTCGTCGGCTGCAGGTGCACAGCTCACCGTGCTCACCTTGCCTTCGTCGCCCACGAGCACCACGGCCTTGCCTGCAGGCACAGCTCCCTTGACGGGAGTGAGGCGCAGGAGAGCGTTCGTTTCGTCGACGCTCTCGGCCTGGTAAGCATAGACATCAGCGGGCACGAGGTAGTTGAAGGGCAGGCAGAGGGAAGCATATACGAGACCGTCGGAAGTCTTGGGAGCACGGAGCGTCAGCGTGTTGGGATAGTCCACTTCGCGGAACTCAAAGGCTGTGCCTGCCTCGATGGCGCTGCGCACGTCTACCGACAAGGGCTGTGCCTTGGCCCAAAGGCGGGCAGGGGCTCCAGCGGAAGCGGTGCCGAGGCGGAGAGCGCCGAAGTCTTCAGCGGATTTTTCTGCCTGGAGGAGGTTGTTGGCCTCGGAGTAGGCATCGGAGGTGGTGAAGCCCTGCGCGCCGAGCGAGATGTACTTGCCGTCGTTGTTCACGTAGAGCGTGCGGCCCTCGATGTTGTGGCAAACGAAGGTGGCGGAGCCGGGGATGGCCGTGCCTTCGACGCGTTCCACAAGCTGGAGGCCGTCGGTAGCGTCGTAGTTGAGGTAATAGTTCTTTCCTTCAACCGTAGTTGTCAGGGCGTATGCCTTGGCGTCCTCGGGCTGCTGGATTTCAGCTACGTTGGTCTTGTAGGCGTTGATGGCATTCTGCAGGGCGGCGATATCCTCAGCCGTGGGATCGTAGCCCTTCTGTGCGGCAGCGTTGATGGCCTCAGCGAGCGCTTCGCGGGCGGCGGAACCTTCGGTGACGTCATGGCCGGCTTCGGGATAGCCGATGCCTTCCTTCTCCAGTACGCGCTTGGCTTCCTGGAGCAGGCTGTTCATGTTGGCTGCGGTGGCATCGTTGTCGTTCAAGCCGTCTACGACACCGTCGAAGACGTAGACGCTCGAAGCGGGGAAGTTGAGGGTGAGCTCAGTGTCGATGTCGATACCCTCATCTTCGGTGAAGCCTTCGAGGGAGAGCTGGTCGGCAAATGCCTTCTTGAAGGTGATGCTTCCCGTAATGTGTGCAGGGATTTCGAGTGCCTTGCGGAGCGTCGTCGTGAAGCTCTGGGCAGAAGCCTGTCCGTTGCGGAGGGCGAGGGTAGCCTTGCGGCCGTTCCACGAAGCCCAGCCGTAGACTTCACTCTTGGAACCCGTCCAGGGGTCACCGCCTACCCAGTGTGCATCGGGGAGCACGTCGGCGTTGCGTTCCTGCCAGTCGATACAGTCAGCAATTTCCTTCCAGAGCGAGCCGGCGGGGTGGGTATCGTCAGAGACCGTGTTGGTCAGTTCGTAGTCGTTGTAGAGTTCCACCATGCCCGAGCCGCAGGCAAAGGCACAGCGCAGTTCGCGCACGATGCCGGCGTAGTTGCGGTCGGAGGCACCGCCGTGAGTAGAAAGGATGAAGCCGTGCGTCATCAGCGTGTTGATGGGGCAGAAGGGCGAGTTCGTCACGAAGTTCTGGTGAACGAGGTTGTCGCGGTAAGTAATCCAGCGCTCGCGGTCGGAGCCCTGGTCACCCACTTTGTCGTAGTCGTTCTCCTGTCGCCAAACGGCGTCGGTGAACTGGAACCAGAAGGGCGAAGCCCAGGTACCCACGGTGGTGTTGAGGAACACGTCGGGCTTGATGGCGCGGATATCGCGTTCAATGCCGATGATGCCTTCTGCATTTTCAATGCCCGTGTCGCCTGCATCGGGACCTACGGCCGAGAACTGTGCCGAGATGCCGTCGAACTTGAAGAAGTTGAAGCTGTAGTTGTTCAGCATGTTGCGGCAGGCAGTGATGAAGGTATTGTAGTAGTCGGGGTTGGAGAGCTGCATGCCGCCCTTGCCATTCCAGAAAGCACGGCGGTATCCGCCCGAAGTGCCGTAGCCGCCCACGGGGCCGAGCCATGCGCCGATGTTGCTGTTGATCTTCTCAGCCACAGCGTTGGGTTCGGAGAAACCGTTAGGGAAGTTCGGGTTGAAGGTCCAGTCACCGTAATGGTCCCAGCCATCGTCCCAAACGAACGACTTCACGGTCTTGTCGTACTTGTCGAAGAGGTTGGTCTTCCACTGGTTCATCACGTCGGTACACTGCTGCACAGTCATGTTGCCCGAATAGTTCTGGCTGTTGTTGCGGTTGATGTTCAGCTCATACCAGGAGATGTAGCAGGGGAATGCTCTCCAAGGCACGGCACGCTCGCGTTCGCTGTAGGCGAGGAAGGAGCGGCGCGACTGGTCGGTGTACTTGCTGTCGTTGGTGTCGCCGTTCTGAGCGATGAGGCCCACTACGGCGCTCACCTTCCAGGTCTTGCCAGCGGCCAGCGTGGTGCAGCGGCGCCATACACCCTGGATGGGTGTGGTTTCTTCCGCATAGAGCGAGAGCGGGTAAACCGTCTTCATCGACACGGTGATGTTGCCCGAAGAAGTCGTTGTGTTGCCCGTGAAGATGCGGAGCTGGTAAGTGCCGCTGGCGCAGCCTTCCACCTTGAAGCTATAGTCGTTGTCGGAGTTGGGGTTACCGGCGTAGCCGAAGTGGTAGTTGCTGGCCACCGTGTTGCCCGTGGCGGGGTCAATGAGGTCCACGCCATAGATGTCGAGGCGCTGGGCACCGCTGGTGTAGGCGATGTTCACGTTCATCGACACCTTGGCACCGTCAGAGGATTCGGGGAGTTCGAGGTAAACATTGCGCACACCCATGCGGGCGTTGTTGGCGGTGCAGCCGGCTTCGACAACGCGGAGGGGCACTTCGCTGTCGAACACATCCCACCAAGAGGTAGTGCCGTTGTAGGCCACGGAGGCCTGGTGGTTGCTCAGGCTGAGAGCGGGCAGGTCTTCCTGCATGATGAAGTTCACCGTACCGTCGGTGGGCAGTTCGCCTTGTACGTCGATGGAGCTGTAGAGGCGGATGTAGTACATGCCCTTCTGCGGCACGGCAGCGTGGAACACATTGTTATTCTTTTGATTGCCCGTATAGCCGAAGTGATAGTCCTTGGCTACGACTGTGCCATTGAGGTCCACGACTTCCATGCCGACAACGTCGAGACGCTTATAGCCGTGCCCATAGAGCGGTTCCACCACGATTTCGCCTTGGGTCATGTAGTAAAGGCGCTTGAAGGTGCGCACGTTGGCGGCGGTAACTTGTCGGGTTTCAGAATCGACCACTTGCAGGGCGAGGACACCTGCAGGCACATCGACAGTGGCGGGTGTAGTCCAGTCGGCAGCAACCCAATCGTCGGAAATCAGCGTAGTGCTTTCGGCAATCTGCTTCGAGATGGGGGTGAGGGAGAAGTCGATGTTGCCCTTGCACTGTATGGCATTCTCTTCCTTCGTACTGCCGTAGTAGTAGATGGTGAAGAGGCCGGCGGGCACGTAGACAGAGTAGGTGTTGTTCTCGCTGCTGCTGCCCGTGGTGCCTTCGTGGTAGTCTTCGCTGATCACCTTACCGAAAGCATCGACAACGGCAACGCCCTTGGTGTAGAGCTTCTTGTTGCCTCCACCATCAGCTCCAGTGTAAGTCATGGTGAGGTTGAGCAGACCTTCCGTACCATTGCGGAAGTAGGTTTTCTTGGCCTTGATGTTCGTGGTGTTGAACCCGGAGTTGAGTGCCGTGATACCTGCGGGAACGGAGGTTACAGCACCGAAGTCGGCAGCAAGCCAGCTGTCGTCGTTGGCAGCACCCGTAGTCAGTTCCTTCAGCGTAATGGCCGAAAGCGAAAGGGCCATCTTGCCTGCGTTAAGATTCACCTGGTCGCCCGAGTAGTCGGCAGAGAACAGGCGGAGGGTGTAAGTGCCTGCCGGAGCAATGACGGTGTAGATGTTGTTTGAAACTGCATTACCCATCGTTCCGTGGTGGTAGTCGCCAGATACAACATTGCCTTCAGCGTCTACCAAGTCCAAACCGAAGACGTTCAGCTTGTGGTTGCCCCCGGTAAAAGTAATGGTTGCGGAAAGCAAACCGTTTTCGGAGATTTTTACCGTCTTTGCCATCAGGCGGTTGGTTGCCGTAGCAGTTTGCAGTGCCAAGATTTCAGCGGGCACAGTGCTCGTCGTGGGCCAGTTGGTGTTTGCCGTGCCATTAGCCCAAGTGAATTCTGCCGTGCCGCCCGCAGCCAAAGTAGCATCAGGAGAAGTCGTTTCCGTGCCTTCGCCCGTACCCTCTTCAGTCTTGACTGTTACGGTAGAGGGGAAACCATAGACCTTCGGGCCTACATTGAGCTGTCGCGGAGCAAGCGTTACAGGCACCAGCGGCATGGCCTTGGCAGATACGGCAGAAGACTCGCTGCGGACAAGGTCGCGGGTCACTTCCACATCGCTCGTGGCCTTGCTGTAAGTAATCGTACCGCTGCTGTTAATCTCTTCGCTTGTATCGTCGGCAAAGATGCGGATGAGGTAAGCCCCAGCGGCAGGTACATTGAGCGTGTAGACGTTGTTGCTGTTTGCAGTACCCGTAGAGCCTGCGTGGTAGTCAGATGCGACTACTTCGTTCGTCAGCGGATCGAGCAGGTCCACACCCTTCAGGTTCAGCTTCTTCGTTCCGCTCACCCACTGGAAGGTGAGGGTTTGCGAGCCGGCTTCCTTGAAGTAGATGTAGCCACGGTTGGCAGCAATCTTGTCGTAGGTGATGCCCGTAATGCCAGCGGGGAGTTCGCTTGCGCCGGGCTTCCAGCTGAACTGGTCGGGCGTCCAACCGTCCTTCGTGAAGTTGTCCGTGTCCTGGTTGAGGCCAGCCTTCTGCAAGCCCATCGGCGTTTCGAGACCGGCGAAAATCTTGTTGTTGGCGATGACGGCGCCGCGGGTGTTGCCCACCACCACGGGAGGCGTGTTGCCCGCCACGTTCTGCACAGTGTAGAGCATGGGCGTGATGGTTTCCATGGCCACATCGTTGCCGTTGGCCGTAATTTCCATCTCCGTGCGCAGATAGTGCGAACCGTCGCGGAGCACGGCGCGCCAGACAATCTGCAGGTCGCCGTAGGTGTAATTGGCTACAAGCTGCTGGCCGTTGAAGCGTTCCACGCCACGCACGGCGAAGGCATTGCCCGTGAGGCTTTGCGTGGTCACTTCGCCGAGCGTCATGGCCGAGGAGCCCACTTCGTCGCCTGTCTGCAACTTGAGTTTGAAGAGGTCATCGCCCGCGAGGAGGTTCATGGCGTCGCAGCCCCCGAAGGTGAGTTTGCCTTCTGCCTTCGCGAAGCTGACAGAGAACAAGTCGTTCCCGAGGGTGTACGTGCCATTTGTCTCACTGAGCTGAGCGCTGCCCGGCTGCTGTTCCTGCGGGAAGATGACAGCCTGCGCATGGACCTGGGTGGCCGTCCCGCCCAAGGTCAGGGCGAGCAGTCCCAAGAGCAAGCGCTTGCAAATGGATTTGTGCATAAAGTTAAAAGATTAGTGAGTATAAAAATAAAGAGTATTTCTTTGTTGCGCGGGGCTGCGGGTGGCAGAGCCCCTGCGGGGAAGGCACTTTGTAAACCAATTCTGTGCAGAAATCAGTGCCTTCCATGAATAGCTTCAAGCGTGTGCCCCCCGAAAGGAGGGCGCACGCTTGAAGGTAAAGGGAGTGTTCCGTGCTACTTCACGTACTTGCGGTTCTGGAAGATATATACGCCGGCGGCGGGAGCCTGCTGGAGGCGACGGCCGCTGAGGTCGTAGAAGAGGGCCTGCTTGGGCTGTGCTTGGGCAGACTCAATGCCCGTGTCCTTCGCTTCAACCACGAGCAGAGCGTCCACGATGGCACCGCCGTTGCCCAGGATGCCCGCGTTGTTGCCCACGGCAAGCTGGCCGCCGGGGTCCACGCTGTTCCAGTCCATCTTGAAGCGGATGCGGTAGACACCGGCATCGGAGGGAGCCGCGAAGGAGGGGAGCGTCATGGTGTTGCGGTTTTGGCCCGTGAGGGAAGTGCCCTCGGAGTTCACGCCGCTTTCGTCCGTGGCGGGGTCGCCGCTGTAAAAGCTGAAGGACATCACGTCCGTGCCGCTCTGGTCCGTACCGTTCGCGTTGAAGGAAAACTGTCCGTCGTTCTCCATGTCCACGAAGACGTAGGCGTTCAGCCAGTTGCCGGCCTTGCTGATGTTCACCGTGAGCTGTTCGCCGGCGTAGCAGTTAATCTGTGCAGCCTCGTCGGCGGTTTTGTCGAAAAAAACGGAAGCGTTGCCTACTTCAAACTCGCAGGAGGCCAGTTCTTCGCCCGTCACGTTGATGTTCGTGATGTAGCGGTCGTTGCGGCCGGGCTTCGTGTTCTTGTCGAAGTTGATGGCGTAGGGCTCTACGACGGCGGGGACCACGTTGAGCGTGATGGAGGCCGTAACGCCCGAGCCGTCCTGGGCTGTAGCCGTGAGGGTCACTTCGCCTTCGCTGACACCCTGTACGAGACCGCCGCAAACGGTGGCAACGGCTTCGTTGCTGCTGCTCCAGGCAACGGCGGGGAAGGTGGCGTTGGCGGGAGCTGCGGCGGCGCGTACCACGAAGGTCTTGCCTACTTCCACTTCGAGCACTTCCTTCTCGGGCGTGAGCACGAGCTGGGCAACGGGCACTGCAGCCTGTGCGGCATCGAGGCCGTCGAAGCAGAAGATGGAGCTGCCGGGGAGGGTTACGCTGAGCTGCGTGTCGATGTCGATAGCTTCGCCTTCGGCCAGGCCTTCGAGGGCATCCTGCACGCCGAACGACTTGCGGAGCACGATGCTGCCCGTGACGGTGGCGGGGATGTTGAGCGCGGAGCGGAGGGTGAAGTTGAAGGTCTGGGCGTCGTTGGCACCGTTGCGGAGGGCGAGGGTAGACTTCGTGCCGTTCCAGGAAGCCCAGCCGTAGACGGAGGCTGCGGAGCCGTTCCAGGGATTGCCGCCCACCCAGTGAGCGTCGGGGAGTACGTCGGCGTTGCGCTTCTGCCAGCTGATGCACTCGGCGAGGTCAGCCCAGAGCTGTCCGCCGTTGATGCTGTTGGTGAGGGGATAGTCGTTGTAGAGTTCCACCATGCCCGAACCGCAGATGAAGGCTGCGCGGAGTTCGCGGAGGACAGATTCGTAGCTCATGTCGCGGCTCACGCTGCCATACTGCGAGAGGATGAATCCGTGGGTCATCAGCGTGTTGATGGGGCAGATGGGCGAGTTCGTCACATAGTTCTGGTAAACGAGGCGGTCGCGGTAAGTAATCCAGTTCTCGCGGTCGATGCGGTTGTCGCCGATGGTGCCGTAGTCGTTCTCCTGTCGCCAGGTGGCGTCGGTGTAGTGGTACCAGAAGGGAGAAGCCCAGGTGCCGACGGTGGTGTTGAAGAAGATGTCGCGCTTGAGTTCTTCGCGCACATAGCGTTCGAGGCGGATGATGCCTTCGGCGTTCTCGTTGCCCACGTCACCGGCGTCGGGACCCACTGCGGAGAACTGGCCGGAGATGCCGTCGAACTTGAAGAAGCGGAAGTCGCCCTGGTTGTGCGTGAGGTTGTAGGCAGCGTCCTTGAACACCTTATAATAAGCGGGGTTGGAGAGCTGCATCTGGCCCTTGTCGTTCCAGTAGGCGCGTCGGTAGTTGCCGGACTGTCCGTAGCCGCCGACCGGGCCGAGCCAGGCACCTACGCCTGCACCCATCTCTTCGGCGAGGGCGGCCATGTCTTTCATCTCGTTGGGGAAGCCAGAGTGGAAGGTCCAGAGGCCATAGTTGTCCCAGCCGTCGTCGATGACGAAGCTGTTGGGGGCCTGCTGGTAGCGGTCGTAGAAGTCCGTCTTCCAGTGGTTCATCACGTCGAGTACCTGTTCGGCGTTCATGTTCTGCGTGGGGTCGGCCGCATTGTTGCGGTTGATGTTCAGTTCGTACCATGAGATGTAGGCGGGGAAGGCGCGCCAGGGCACGGCACGTTCGCGTTCGCTGTAGGCGAGGAAGGAGCGGCGCTTCTGCGTCTTCGTGATGTCGGTGTCGGCTTCGTTGCCGTCCTGGGCGATGAGGCCCACCACGCCCGAAATCTTCCAGGTTTCGCCGGCGGCGAGGGTGGTGTTGCGGCTCCAGCGGCCCTGGATGCCGACCACGTCGGAGGTGATGACAGCGCCTTCCTTCGGACTGTAGATTTTCGTGTTCATGGTCGAAGTGGCGTCGATGCTTTCCGACTTGTCCTGAACGAGGACGCGGAGCGTGAAGGTGCCGTCGTTCGGGGCGATGAAGGTAAAGGAGTTCTTGTCGTGCTGAAGGCCCGAGTAGCCGCTGTGGTAGTCGTTGGCAGCCACGGAGCCGTTGGCATCGAGCAGGTCGGCGCCGCAGAAGTTGAGCCGGTGGTTGCCGCCGCTGTACGTCACGGTGATTTCCACCTTCTGGTTCTGCTTGAGCGTAACGTTCTCCTGCTTTACGGCATAGACGTTGGGATAGCCGGTACCCGTAGCTTCGGTGACGCGGTAGGGCACATCGGCTTCGGCCACCTGCTGCCAGTCGCTGGCGGCGAGGGAGCGGGCGTCGAGGGTCTGCGCGAGTTCCCATTTGTCTTCTTCGCCCGAAGCCTCACCCACGGTGTTGTAGCCTACGGGGTTCTCGAGGCCGGCGAAAATCTTGTTGCTCATCACCACGGCACCGCGGGTGTTGCCCACCACTGCGGGCGTGGAGCCGGCAGCCTTCGTGTCCACGTTGTAGGCGAGGGGAATCACGTTGAACATATCCACGTCGTTCACGCCCGTGAGTTCCATCTCCGTGCGCAGGTAGTGCGAACCGTCGCGGAGCACGGCGTGCCAGACGATCTGGAGGGTAGAGTCCTTATAAGTATAGGAGTAGCGTGCAACGAGCTCTTTGCCGTTGAAGTGTTCGGCACCGCCCACTGCGTAGGGGTCGCCCACGATGTCCTTCATCTCCAGGCTGACGAGTTGCATGGCCGAGGCGGGCACGTTGTCGCCGCTGCCGAAGGCCACGGTGAAGGGTTCGGTGCCGGCCTCGAGGTTCATGGCCTTAGAACCGGCGAAGTAGAGGGCATCGCCCACCTTCATGAAGCTGGCGGCGAGCACGTTGTTGCTGAGCGTGTAGACGTCGCCTTCCTTCACGAGGGCAGCAGCGCCCACAGCGTCCTGCTGGGCCGGGTAGACCAGGGCGCGGCTGTAGACGGCCTTGTCTGCCTGTACGGGGATGCTGACCACGTTCACCGTCACGGTGCGGGCCACGTCGTTCACGGAGACGGTGGCAAACTGGCCTTCGGCCACAACGACCGTGATGTCTTCCTTCTTGAGCTTGCCTTCCACGGTGAGGGTCTGGCCGTTGGTGTAGGTCTGGCCGCCTACGGTGACGCGCACGCCGTCGGGGAGGACGAAGGTGTAGACCATGTCCTCAATGACCACCTCGGCGAAGGCCCACTTGCTGCCTGCGTCCGCCGAGCCGCCCTGTTCCCAGAGGCCGAGCGTGGTGGAGCCGTCGAGCGGGTTCTGGTTTAAGCCGCCGAACCAGTTGAGGTACTTCCCGGCCACGTTCGTCGTGTTGTAGGGCGCGATGTCGTAGAAGTCTTCGGAGAAATTGTTGAACTTGAAGAACGCCCCTTCCGTGCATTCGTTCGTGAGGGTCACGAAGTTTTTGCCGTTGCTGTGGCTACCCTTCTTCTCGAAGCTGACCCATTTCTTGGCCTTGTAGCTGTAGATGTAATACGTGTTTTCGTAGCCTTCCACGGCATAGAAGGCAAAGAGCCCATAGTTGTCGGCCGTCTGCGTGGGTGCGGTGAGCGCATTTGCGTAGTACCCAGCGCCGGAAACCATGGTGTAGAGGTGCTCGGGCCTACCCTCATTTGGGGGGGTAATTGAGCCCGTCACCTTGTCGGCGTATGCCTGGAAGGCGAAGCCTGCAAGCAGCACTAACAATGAGACGAATTTCTTCATCATAGTATAAAGATTTAAGTGAATAATGTGTTCAATGCATGAATGCTTGGCAAAAGTAGCTAATCGCCAAATGTTTTACAAAATTTTCATAGAAAATGTTTATCCTTGAGCGCAAAACAGTGGCATGGACAAACAAAATTCGGGCCGCAGGCTTGGAACCTGCGGCCCGATCTATGCTGGGAGATTGCCGTGAAGGATTACTTCTTCAGGCACTTCTTCGTAATGATACCCTTGTTCGTCACGGTCTTTTCGAGGTAGAGACCCGTCTGGGGAGCGGCGATGCGCTGGCCCTGGAGATTGTAGTACTCGCGGCGGATTACCGTGGCTTCGCTGTCGGCAGCCGTAGCGCTTTCAATGCCAGAGACGCTCTGGGCGAGGTCGATGACCATGGTACAGATCGCGTTGTTAGTGGGGTCCTGGTACCAGGAAACGTAGGTGTTGCCTTCAGCGGAGAAGAGGCCAGTACCTGTCACGAGCACACCGGGGACGGTGACTTCGTCGTACATGCCCGTGGAGTCGTTCCATACATACTCAACCTTGTCGAATACGCAGTTTTCGTTGAGGAAGGAAACGGCAGCACTGTCGCCGGCGGCTGCGAAGAGGTCTTCAACGGGAACCACATCTTCCTTGCCTGCAAAGCCCACGTAAGTGTTGCGCGTGTAGTCGTTGGCGGGTGAGCACACTACGAACATACCGTCGTTGTAGATGCTGTTGGAGAGCTTGTCGTCCGTGTTCGTCGTGGTGTAGGAGAGGCTGTCGGAGGTGAGGTCAAACACCAGGTTCTTGTAGAGCATTTCGGGCATCCACGAATCGGGGTCGCCGTCGGGGTCGGGCGAAGAGAGGTCGAGGATGGCATACTTGCCGTTCGGCGAGAGGTGCACGCTGTTGAACATGAAGCTGGCACCCGTGGTGATTTCGGCGAGCTTTTCGTCGAAGGCCACGAAGGCTTCGTACCATTTATTGTTGGCTACGTTGTATGCATCGAGAGCGGCGTTGTAGGCAGCGGCCTTCTCCTCGTCGCTGATGAATTCGCTCTTGGAGGGGTAGGCAGGAAGTTCGCTCCAGTCCATGTCGCCCGAGTTGCACTTGGCGAGGCATTCGTAGTAGTAGTTGTAGGCTTCAACGTAGCGGGTGGAGTCCTCCTCAGAGAGATAGTCGTCCACGTTGGGAGGCGTGGGCTGTTCGCCGAGTTCGGGCAGTTCACCTAAGCGCGAAGCGTCCCACACGAGGTCGGTGGCGAAGAGCTGGTAGCTCCATTCGCCGCTTTCGTTCTGCTTGTAGAGGATGGGGTAGCAGTAGTAGCCCGAGCAGTCCATTACCTGGCCCACGATGGTCTTGCCGTCGGCCGAGATGTCCATGGCGGTGATGTACTGGGGAGCGCGGCCCGTGAAGTCCTTTTCGGGGTAGGGCAGAGCCTGGACTTCATACTCGCCGTTGGCATTCTTCGTCCAGACAGCGGGGTAGAGCATCAGTTCGTCCTTGCCGAAGTTGGCACTCTGGGGGCCCTGGGCACCGCACATGCGCCATTCGTCGGGCGTGACGGCATTGGCAGAGTTCACGCCGTTTTCGCGGCCGGAGAGCTGCGGGAGCTTCGTCCACACGCCGTTCTTGAAGTAGGCGGCATCGGCGTAGGTGCCCCACGAGGCGTTCTCGTTGGCTTCCTGCACAGCACCCACGAACATACCTTCGTTCGTTGCGCTGTGGCCGTAGCCGATGAAGTAGGAGCCCACGCCAGCGGTGTCGTCTACGCAGTACCAGGTGTTACCCGTGGAGCGGTCCATGAGGAAGGCCGCATTCTCCATGTTGTGGCCGAGCCAGTTACCGTTGGGAGACACGCTGTTGAAGCATACGCCTTCGTAGATTGTGCTCTGGGCGACTGCCAAACCTGCACCACAGAGGGCGAGGCCAAGAGTAAGTAAAGTTTTCTTCATAACTGTTGTGTATTGGTGAATAAATGGAATATCCTTGTCCGGAAGTGTCACTTCACGCGCTTCACCGACCGGATGCCCTGGGGCGTGGCGATGCGTTCGATGCAGAAGCCCGGGGCGGGGGCGGCGAGGGCGCGGCCCGAGAGGTCGAAGAAGGTGCGCTGCGCGGCGGGGCTGCCGGCCGTGGCGTCGGCGATGTCCGCCAGGAGCGTGGAGAGGGCAAACTGTTCGGCGTTCAGTACCTGTGCGCCCGTGCCGTCGGAGGTTTCGGGCCGGTTCACGAGGGCCACCACGCGGAGGTTCTCGGCGTTCCAAGTCTCGGGCAGGGTGTAGGAGAACGAGGCGCTGTAGGCATTGCCGTTCCACTCGATGGCGTCACCCAGCATGGCGGTGAGGGCCGTGCGGAACACGTTGTCGTGAATCTGGTCGCCGCTGCCCTTCTGCTTGTCCTTGGTTTCCACCCCGTCTTCCACCAGCCAGACGCTGAGGTTTTGTCCGGGGTAGAAGAGGTCGAGCAGGGCACCGCGTTCGCCCGTCACCTCCACGCCGAGCCGGCGCGTGGCGGGGTCGATGGTGCAGTCGAGATGGACGGAGACGAAGGCCGGCGTGGACGAACACTGGTCGAAGTAGGGCGAGAGCACCTCCTTGCCATACTGCGGGTTGCCGTAGCCGATGGAAAAGGCCGCCGACGTGTTTGACGAAAGGCCCGGCAGCACCGTACGGTCGAAGCTGGCCATCGGAGCGCCCGCCACGCCCACGAGCGACGACACCTTGTAGGAATCGTTCACCGTGAGTTCGTCCTTCATGTAGCCCACGTGGTGAGCCACCCACACGTAGTCGGAGCGTCCCGACACCACGCCGCGGAGCACGTTGAGGCCGTAGGGGCAGTTCACGCACGGTAATGTGGTGAAGTGCTCGAGGAGCGTCTTGCGCGGATAAGCCTCCGCGTAGCAGGCAAACTGCGAGTCGAGCGTGTTGTTGTCGGGGTTGCCGTCCGTCGTCTGCAGGGTCACCGTCAGGGCGTTGTAGCCGTCGGCACAGCCGTCCGTCGGGAACTTCACCTCGATGTCCGTGAAGGCACTGGGCGCGAGCGAGCCCTCGGGCGCGAGGATCTGGGCTTCGCCGCCGTTGAGGCTGTAGGTCAGCTGCGGCAGTGCCGCTTCGGTGAAGCCATAGTTGGCCACGCGCACCTTGGCGCAGGCCTCGTCGCCGATGTGGCAGAACTGCGGTTCGAAGGTGCAGCTCTCGATGGCCAGGTCGTTGGCGGGGAGTTCGCCTTCCACCTCAATTTCGGCCTGGAGGGCGAGCGGCTTGTAGCCCAGCTCGTAGGCGTTCACCCAGTCCGAGCCGTCGTAGACGTAGCAGCCGTTGGGGTTGGGCTGTCCGTCGGTGAGCAGTCCCTTGCCCGCAGGCAGTTTGCCGGCGTAGTAGACCACGAGGTCCTCGCCTGTGATTTCGAAAGGTTCGGGCAGCACGGCCTCGTTCCAGCCCGCCTTGGTCGTCGGCAGGTCGACGGTCTTGATGAGCGCGGCCGATGTGAGTGACTTGCGGAGCGTCACGTACCAGCCCGACATGCCCTCGGGAGCACCTACGCGGATTTTCGTGAGTTTCGCCCCCTTGAGCGACTGCATGCGCGAGGCAGGCAGCACGATGGCCGCACGGAAGCGCGTTTCCAGGTTCGAGTTGAGCGTGAGGTAAGAGGCTTGGTCGGAAATCTCGTCGGGGCAATAGCCGAGGCGGAGGGTCGTCTGTGCCGACAGTGTCTGTACGAAACAGGCCAGGAGCACTGCGGCGAAGGTGCGTAGCGTTTGGATCATGTTCATCAGATGGATTTATTGGGGGTGAATGGATATGCCAGTGCTTGTAGGTCGAGCCTTGAACGCGCTGGGGGAGCGGCAAGACAGGGATAAATATCGTCCTTTCGGAAGGTTCGGTCAATCGGTCTATGTGAAGTCTATCATAGTCTCTCGCGGGCAAAGTTATACAAATTTCTTTAAGGACTATGCCGCTCTATTCAGATTTTTTTGAATTTCAATGCTTATTCATAGTTTGTGTGAACATTTTATGCATAAATCAAAGTCGTCCTGCGCAGGCTTCGGAAGGCGAATGATGGAGCTTCGTCTATGCTTTGAGGATTTTTGCCGACAGAAACGGCCGATTGGACGAATATTTTATTCCCGTGCAGCTTTCCTGCGATTTTTTTCTCCGTCCAAGGTCTTTTCCAGGGCTGCGTCAGGTGGGGCAAGTCCTGCGATGGATTTTCCCGTCCCAGGGATTGAAAGTCCAAAGCCAGCGACAGAAAATCCGAAAGGCGGAGTTGTCCGCCGCGTGCGCAGCATCATGGTCCGCTCCGGGGAAAACCTTCATCGCCCCGATGGCCCCTTGGGAAAAGCCGTCCATTTCACATCGGCGCAGGTCCTGTTTCGCCGTAAATGCGATGAAACCGCCTTTATTATATACGTAATTTAACCCCCGAAAAAAACCTTCACAGCTTCACACACGGACTGTTTTTCTTTGATACTCATCAGAAAACAGTGTGAAGGCAAAACTTTGAAACCTTCACCGGTTTTTCTCCCTTGCCGTCCTTGGCCGCGCGTCTGCCGGCCGCGCTCCCCTTGGCTGTGAAGCTTCGAAAATCGACCCTTCACACTGTTTCTCTATGATACTCAGCAGAAAACGCCCCTTCTGTGAAGCTGTGAAGGCTTTTTTTTACCTTAAAATTACGTATAGGGAAACCTCTCCTTGTTTCAAAAATCCCCGATTTCATCGAGGGTTTTGCCTCTTGTGCGTCCCTCTTGCGTGCGGAGCGGTAGCAACGGTGTCCTTTGCGCTTTTCTTGCACCTGCTTCCGACGTGGGACGTTGCTCTTTCGGGCAGGCAGGAAAAGTTGGGCACTCTTTTCCAGCAAACGGCACGTTTTGCTCTTTGCTGCCCTCATTTTCTCGAAACGAACTGCATAGTTTTGCGCCACACTT